>JAZORJ010000118.1:0-7079 GCA_045656525.1 Faecousia sp.
GGGCCTTTATGGTCAGTTTTCCGTGATCACGACTGAGCACAGTGAGCAATGCATCGTGATCCTTATAATCCGTTACCCGGAGCACGATGGCCCGTATGGTCAGATACATGGTATTCCTCCGTTTTGCGCGCCTTTTGATAGAGCAAATACATTTCCGGCGCACCGGTGTCTAAAAATAGCTGCCAATAATTTTCCGCATTCATATCCATCCCTCCAAAGGTAGGATTTGCAGTTGCGGCAGAATTAGCCTTGGAAATTACTCTCTGTAACCAAAGTTACGAATGAGGAAGTCGCTGTCACGCCAGCTCTCCTTCACCTTGACCCAAGTAGTCAAAAACACCTTTGTACCCATGAACTTTTCGCAGTCGGTACGCGCCATGGTAGAGATTTTTTTGAGCATAGCACCCTGCTTGCCGATGATAATGCCCTTGTGACTGGCCTTTTCGCAGTAAATGGTGGCATCCAAATCGATAATACCGCTGTCGCGCTCGGAGAACTTGGTGATCTCGACAGCTGTTCCGTGGGGAATTTCCCGGTCCAGACACCAAAGGAGCTTCTCACGGATGATCTCCGCCATCACCTGCCGCTCCGGCTGATCTGTTGTCAGATCCTCCGGGAACAGGAACGGACCTTCTTGGGCGTATTTACCACATTCTGCGAGCAAAGCATTCACGCCGTCACCGGTCTTGGCGGAAATGGGAATGATGGACGCAAAGGTAAAGGCCTGAGAATATACCGCAATGACCTCCAAAAGGGTGTCCTTTTCCACGGTGTCGATTTTATTGATTGCCAGAACAACCGGACTCTTTTTTGCAGCCAGCTGCTCCAAAAGCATCTGCTCCTGAGTGCCAACGGATGCAATGGGCTCCACCACCAAAATGGTAGCATCCACATCGGCGATGGACTCCCGGACGGTGTTGACCATGTAATCGCCCAGCTTGGTTCTGGCCTTGTGGAAGCCGGGAGTGTCCACAAACACGAACTGGGTATCCTCCCGGGTCACGATGCCGCAGATACGGTTACGGGTGGTCTGGGGCTTATTGGAAACGATGGCGATCTTCTCGCCAACCAAGAAGTTTGTCAAGGTGGACTTGCCCACATTGGGTCGTCCGGCAATGGTTATCATAGCGGTTTTTGTATTCATAAGTAAATCTCCTAAATAATCAGCTGAAATCAATGAGTCTGTCGCCCTTGTATTTTAAAGTGCCGGTCTCGCCCTTGCGGTAGCCCTTATAGGAAAACTCGGAGACCTTAAAGCTGCGGCGTTTGCCGTTAACCAAAAAGGTCACATAGTAATGGTAGGATTTTCCGGAGGCGGAATACTTGGAAAACTCCTCCGTCACCTGCTTATTGACCAATGTGGCTTGTACAGATTTAGTCCGTCCGTACTGCCGTCTGAAAAACCAGATCAGCATTGCTACGAACCAAATAACTGTAACAGCAAAGCCAATATATCCTGACAAATTCTCCGGCATGGCGCTTCCTCCTTTGCAGTCATTCCCGGCTCATGCCCGGGATCGTGGCGGCGATGGCTTCCTCTCTTGCTCGCATTTGTTTCTTTTGTTCACCCTCATCCAGATGGTCATAGCCCAGCAGATGGAGCATGGAATGGATGGTTAGGTAACCCACTTCCCGCTTGACGCTGTGACCGAATTCCTTTGCCTGAGCGGTTGCACGCTCCAAGGAGATGCACATATCCCCCAAGGGGCACAAATCAGTCTCCGCATCCAAATAGCCTGCCCAATCCTGTGGCGGATTTCCTGCTTCCAGCTGGAACATGGGAAAGCTCAATACATCCGTTGCCTTGTCAATATTTCGACTGGCCTTGTTGATGGCCCGGATGCCCCGGTCATTGGTAATCAGCACATTGATTTCGCAAGGTACGTCGATTTTCTCAGCGGCCAGTGTGGCCTCCACGCATTTGCGGATGATGTTTGTGATAAACGGCAATTTCACAGTAAAGATATCGGCATTGATATTGATTTTATATTTCATTATCTTTTCCTCTGGGTATATCGTTTTTGGGGAGCAGAAGTTGACTGCTCTTGCTTCTTACTTGCTTTTTCGTAAGCGTTGATGATTTGCTGCACCAATGCGTGGCGGACGACATCCGCACTGGTCAGCTGGCAGATCGCGATGTCCTTCACATCTTCTAAAACACGAACGGCATCTTTCAAACCGGAAACCTTATCATCCGGCAAATCGATCTGGGTTACGTCACCGGTGATGACGATTTTCGAGCCAAAACCAAGACGGGTCAGGAACATTTTCATCTGTTCCCGGGTTGTATTCTGTGCCTCGTCGAGAATAATGAAGCTGTCATCCAGTGTGCGGCCTCTCATGTAGGCCAAAGGCGCAACCTCGATCGATCCACGCTCCTGATACTTTTGGAACGTTTCCGGGCCCAGCATGTCATACAAGGCGTCATATAAAGGCCTGAGGTAGGGATCGACCTTGTTTTGCAGATCACCGGGCAAAAAGCCCAGCCGCTCCCCTGCCTCCACTGCAGGGCGTGTCAGGATAATGCGGTTGACTGTCCGTTCCCGAAATGCAGCCACCGCAGTGGCAACAGCCAAATAGGTTTTGCCCGTACCGGCAGGACCGACACCAATGGTGATGGTATTCGCCTGAATGGCCTTCATGTATTTCTGCTGACCCACGGTCTTTGCTTTAATGGGTTTGCCTTTGGCGGTGATGCATACCACATCCTTTGCCATCTGAGAAACAAGAGCATCATTACCCTCTTGAACCAAGGTAATGAGATAGCGCACCCGCTGCTCATCGATGGTCTCCCCCCGAGCCGCCAAAGAGAGCAAGCCTTCCAATGTTCTTGCCGCCTTGTCAACAGACTCCGTATCTCCGGAAATTTTCAGTTCATTTCCCCGGTTGACGATATTAACTTCCAGCGCTTCTTCGATACGTTTGATATTTTCGTCAAACGAGCCGAAAACCGCAATCAGGTCTTCTACCCGTTCTACGCTGACGATCCGTTCTGTAACATGACTCATGGGCCAATAATCTCCTCCAACCGTTCCTGTCCGATCATTTCCAAGCATATATATTTCCCTTGCAGCAACAAGGAATCTTCCTGCTCGGAAATATCCGTCTGGGAACTTAATATCCTTCCGGCAATCATTTGACTGCATAAATAGCTTTCTGCCAGCTTAGGGAGCGAGCATGAATCCAAATCGCCGGCATCAACTGATGTATGCTCCTCATAATACACACAGGTCTCTGTGACAAATGTAATGGGCAAAATAAACCCACCCGGAAGCGTCACATAATTCTCCTCATACATTTTAACACATCCGGTATCCAAAATTCCACTATCTTGTGATAAATTTATGCGTTTTTTTCCGATTATTATGCTGATTTTCTCACTGACTGCCGTCTGCTTCCCTCTCAACGCAGAATTTTTGGGCATAATGCAGGAAAATTCATGCTGTGTTTCAGCATAGACCTCTCCCCTTGCCCGCTCGGCACGAATGGATATGCCGCAATCCGTATAGCCGGAAATCAAGGTTTGTCCGGCCTTTACGACCTGCCCGATTTTACATGCGGAGGAGCCGCCGGTTACGGTCATTTCCCGTATGACGCCGTCTCTCGTGGCAACGATACTGCTGACCCCGTTGATAGGTTCTTCATCCTCCCCTGTCTGTCGTTCCCGGACAGAAATGGTGGCGACGCAACCGGATGTATTGATCCCCACCCATTCCAATTCCGGAATGGAGCTTAGCAGCATATTCTTCACCTTTTCGCTGCGAATATCTCTACGGGATGTGCCGAAATCCAATCCGCATTGCGCAGCCAGTGCCAAAATCTTTCTATCCGGGACGGTTGCATTTCCCTCAATCCGGAAAAAGAGGATGCGCATAGGAATCAGAACAGTCATCAGGACAACAATGGCAATACCACACAGGAGAATCGGCCGTTTTCTTAAAGACCGAATGTGCCAGTAGATACCTCTTCGTCCCAGTATCTCCATGGTTTCCCCACGTTTTTCTGTAAGGGCTTGAATTGCTTTGACATATTGCCTTTGTACATAAAAGGAACAACACAGCTCATCCAAAAACCGAATATGTTCCAATGGAATGTTGCGCTTGTGAAGCTCCGCAAGCATTCCTGTGATGTCCGCTGACGTGATTTGCACAATCACAGCACCGGTTAACGACTGCCAGATATCCATTATTTACCCCCTGCAAAGCTGGATCGCATCAATATTTCCGACGACGATCAGTTGTCCTTTTGTCATTCTGGACAGTTCCAAACGATCCCCACAAACGCAAACTGAGCCATAATTGACCTTGACCCGAATCATATGCTCCCCGTATTCCGTTACCCCCTTATGATTCTCGATTAACACCCTGCAATGATCAATAATCTCGATCAGCGGTCTGCCGGGGATGGGCTCATCCGGTAAGTCGGCAGCAAGAGCCAATCTATTCATCAAAAAATCCGTTTTCAATGTAACATCACTCCTTTTCAAAAGCATATGAACGCACAGGGATGAAGTTGCATTTTTGTGCATAGATTCTTGTGAGGTGAGATCCATGAGAAGAAAATTGACTCCGTTTATTGCGGCAGGTATGGGAATATTGCTTTTGATTCTGGACAGCCGCACAGCGATCCATGGCGCACAAATCGGGATAGAGCTTTGTATTTACACCGTTATCCCATCTCTTTTTCCGTTTATTGTGCTCACCGGCATATTAACCCCGGCAATTTGCGGCACCAAGAGTCGTATTCTATCACCAATCGGAAAGCTTTGTGGCATGCCACCGGGTTCCGAAGGGATCTTTATATCCGGCATACTTGGTGGTTATCCAACAGGCGCATTATCCATTCATCAGGCGTGGAAGAGCGGACAGCTCAGGAGTGCGGACGCAAGGCGGATGCTTGCATTTTGCAGCAACGCCGGTCCTGCCTTTATATTTGGGATCCTTGGCAACAAATTTGCAAACGCAGCGATCCTTTGGCTTCTATGGGGCATTCATATTATATCTGCTGTATTGGTTGCAATTCTAATTCCGAAAAAGGATGAGCAGCGAGGAACGATTGTATCACCGCCTGTTCCAACCCTTGCACAATCGGTTAAGAATGCTGTCCTATCCATGGGATATATTTGTGGTTGGATCGTGCTGTTTCGCGTCATTCTGGCCTTTTGTGAACGCTGGTTTTTATGGTTATTACCGACTTCCCTTCAAGTGATATTATGCGGTTTATTGGAGCTGGCCAATGGATGTATTGGACTGGATGCCGTCAGTTCCATAGGAACACGTTTTATCCTTTGCAGTGCCATGCTAGCCTTCGGAGGGGCTTGCATTGTCATGCAAACTGCATCCGTTACCGGAAAGCTCGGACTCGGTCTATACTTGCGGGGGAAGCTGCTGCAAATGGTGATAAGTATTCTACTCAGTTATTTGGCTCAGTTGATTTCTTTTCCTGCCGCGGAAAGGGCAGAAATTCACCCATTACTAATAACGCTGCTCCTTGTTTTAGCAGTTTTGATCGGATTATTATCACGAAAAAAGAAAATTAGGGGTAGCATTCCCCAATTATTTGGTGTATAATTCTGTCATACTACAAGAGGAGGCAGTGATATGCTGTTTCGCAAGAAAATTGAGAGATCCTGCACATACTGCCGTTACGGCACCGCATTGGAAGAGGGTCTGACATTGTGTACCAAGCGTGGCGTCGTTCCGTCCGATAGGAAATGCAGGAAATTTTCCTACGATCCGATCAAACGAATTCCCGTAAAAGCCAAAACATTGGATTTCGGCAAGTACGAAAATGAAGATTTTAGTCTATAAGAAAAGACAGCGGAGGAAATTCCGCTGTCTTTTTTGTTATAAAAATATTTTCTTCCAAGGATGAATGGACAGTAGACAGATAAGTGTACCGGTGGCAGCGATTGCCAGCCACAGCAACAGCGTGACGCTCCATCCCAGATTCTCTGACACCAAAGCGATACCGTAAGTAGAGACCGCACTGCCAATGTAGGTGCAGGAATTTACAACCCCTGAGGCCGTAGAAACGTTACCGAAGCGCTTAAAACAGGCTGGTACCATGGCAATCAGCATCAGGTTTACACCGTGCATACAACCGGTAAGCGTGGCAGAAAACAGCACGGACAAAAGTGGTACCCTGCCGGTAGTAAGCATCAATCCCAACGCTGATACCGCACCTGCTGCAAATATGAGAGCAGCGCAGGTAATGGGGTTAGAAAAGTATTTCGAATACATCTTGTTGGCTGCTTGGAGGCAAAAAATGCTGAAAATCGGCAGAACAACACAGGTCAGAATGGATACTGTATTGCTAAAATTGTAAGTTTCGGCAATATAAGACGGCATCCAAGTGGTTACGCCATCCCGGAGCATGCCCATCAGAATAATCGCAACCATAATGAACAGCATAACCGGTGCAAACAAGGGGCTCTTGGTGCGTTCTTTTTTAACATCGGCAACGACTGCTCTTTGCTCTTGTATCTCGGGACAGAACCGATTCCACGCAAGAATCATCAAAGCCGCACAGATTGCAGAGAAAACGAAGATAGAACGCCAGCCCCAAATACTGATAAGGAATGGTGCTACGAGATAAACCACCATAGTACCAAAGCTGCTGCCCCAGGACACTTTGGTGGAAATGCCCTTGTAAACATCCCGGGAAACCAGCGATGTCATAAGCCTTACCATAGGAGGCCACATGAAGCTCTGTGCAAACCCATTGATGCACCAAACCGCAAGCATCTGCCACGGATTGGCGCAAAGAATCATTAGTAGATTCATCGCCAAAGTAACGCATAATCCAGTAGAAATCAGTTTTTTGGGGGATATTCGGTCGCCGATGATACCACTGATGATTTGTCCCACACCATAGGTGACAAAACTTCCGGTAACAGCCATTGACAGCGCACTTTTGGTAAAACCGGTATCCGTGACCATCTCTGAGATCACTGCGCCATAGTTGATACGGGTTATGTAACTGACCATGTAGGTTATGGCGAACAGCCATGTAATACCACCCACTGCCTTTTTATCCGCAAGCTTTGTCAAAGCAGGCACTTCCCTTCCCATTCCTCA
>JAZORJ010000119.1:0-2762 GCA_045656525.1 Faecousia sp.
AACAAAATATATTGGGAGGAAGATAGTATGGGAATCATTAAAGTTATCAAGCGCAAAGCCAAAACCTTTGACAACATGATTCGTCCCCTTGCCAACGGAAAATGGGACTATTTTGTCATTGCAACAGATTTTCTCTGGTGCCGCTATATTCTGAAAGTACCCGCTGATGAGTACTTAAAATACAATTTTCATAACTTAAAACACCGCTATCGTAAGAACTTTATTCTTCAAAAAGAAAGAAAGAAGTTTATTAATGTAAACACAGACGCATTTACAAAATCAAAATATGTCTTTTATTCCTACATTCCTGATCTGTTTCAGCGGGAACTCATTCTCGCCCCCTTCTGTGGTGAAGACGCATTTGTTGCATTTCTGAAAAAACACGAAAAGATCGTAGCTAAGCCTGACCGGGGTTCTTTAGGCAAGGGTCTTGAAGTTGTTAAGTATACCGGCGACGATGCTGCCAAGGCATATTTTGCAGGCATAACCGCAGAACGGCCCTTTATCTGTGAGGAATTTATTAAACAACACCCGGTTCTAAGTCAATTGAATCCCGCCTCTGTCAATACCCTCCGCATTGTTTCCCTTCTACAAGATGATAAAGTAGAAATTATTGCTGCAATTCTAAAAACCGGCATGGGTGACGATAACATTACCGACAACCTGTCTCTGGGCGGTATTGGCGCACAGGTCGATGTGCAGACCGGTATTGTATGCACCTTTGGCAAGGATTTTCATTTCCATACCTTTACCCACCATCCTCATACCGGTGCACCCATTTTGGGTTTGCAGATTCCCCATTGGGATCAGGCGATCGCACTGATTAAAGAAGCCCATAAACGCCTTCCCCAATGTATGATCTACGGTTGGGACATCGCCATTACAGAAACCGGTGTGGATATTGTTGAAGCCAACAGCAAACCCGGGACTCGCATTATGCAAGTCATGGACGGTATCCCGAAAGGCCAGAAAATTCTGCCTCTCATTAAGAAAGACCGGTTAAAGGATAAGAGAAAAGAGTATCTGGAAGTATTCATGAAGGACTATCAAACTATTGCATTGGGCAAATAAGTTCTTCCAACTCTGCGGCACAGCCGCAGAGGTGGTTATTTTTCGGAAATAATCCTTGCATTTTCCTTTATCATATGTTAATATACATCTGATATATGCAAAAGCGAAGATTGGGCTGCCTTGTATTGGTTTGCGTTTTCAGCGAGAGCGGGATGGTGAGAGCCGCTTGCGTGCAATGCCGGGCCTTCTCCCAGGAGCCGCCGCCTGAAAAATAAGTAGGGTGTGCCGGGTGATCCCGTTACAGATCTTAGGTGTGTTTGCACCGAAAAGCTGCGCTCATACTGAGCGAATTGCGGGTGGTACCGCGGAAGGAATGCCTTTCGTCCCGATTGTGGGATGGAGGGTTTATTTTTTTATATAACCTTTCAGGAGGAAAAAATATGAAACAACAACTGGAAAATATCCGCGTTCAGGCTTTGGCTGCGCTGGATGCAGCGGAAACCCCTGCTGCTTTGGAAGAACTCCGGGTCAGCCTTTTGGGTAAAAAGGGCGAGTTGACCGCTGTTTTGAAGCAGATGGGCAAACTCTCCCCCGAGGAGCGTCCCGTGATGGGTCAGGTTGCCAATGCGGTGCGTGCTGATATTGAAGCCAAGCTGGAAGAGCGCAAGGCCATCATCAATGCCGCTGTTTTGGAGCAGAAACTGGCCAATGAAGCCATTGATGTCACGATCCCCGGCGACGAGGTTGCCATGGGTCATGAGCATCCTATGAATCAGGTGCTGCAAACCATTAAGGATTTGTTCGTTGGTATGGGCTATACTATCGTGGACGGCCCCGAGGTGGAGCTGTCTGACTACAACTTCACCAAGCTGAACACCGAGGAAGGCCACCCTGCCCGTGACCGCAGCGATACGTTCTACTTTACCGATGATGACTCTGTACTGCTGCGTACCCAGACCAGCTCCATGCAGATCCGTGTCATGGAGAACGCCAAGCCCCCCATCTGCATTTTGGCTCCCGGCCGTGTGTACCGTAAGGACGAGGCCGATGCCACCCACTCCCCCATGTTCCATCAGATTGAGGGTCTGGTGGTTGCTGAGAATATCACCATGGGCAACTTGAAGAGCGCGCTGGTGACTGTGATGAAGCAGATCTACGGTCAGGACGCTGTGATGCGTTTCCGTCCCCACCACTTCCCCTTCACCGAGCCCAGCTGTGAAATGGACATGCAGTGTCACAAGTGCCACGGCACAGGCGAAGTGGACGGTGCGGTCTGCTCTACCTGTCACGGCGAGGGCTGGATTGAGCTGCTGGGTGCCGGTATGGTACACCCCAAGGTTCTGTCCGGCTGCGGCATTGATCCTGAAAAATACTCCGGCTTTGCCTTCGGTATGGGCTTGGAGCGTATGGCCATGGGCCGTTTGAAGATCACCGACCTGCGTCTGATTTTCGACAACGACGTTCGTTTCCTGAACCAATTCTAAGGAGGGATAGACATGCAACTCAACAGAAAATGGCTGAACGAGGAGTTCGTGGATTTGTCCCACATCTCCGATAAAGAATATGTAGAAACCATGACCATCTTTGGTCAGAAGGTGGAAACTTGGGAGCGTATGGATGCCGAGATCAAGAATGTTGTCGTCGGCAAGGTTGTTTCCATTGTCCGCCATGAAAATTCCGACCACATGTGGGTCTGCCAGATCGATGTGGGCGGTGAAGAGCCTGTTCAGATCGTCACCGGCGCACAGAAT
>JAZORJ010000120.1:0-4222 GCA_045656525.1 Faecousia sp.
ACTACGGTTGCAATATCCCGGCCGTCCATTACCACATTGTGCTGACGGGCCACTTCCCGCTGCATATCCAGCAGCACTTCCCGTACCACCGGCTGTGCGGAAATCAGGGATGCTTTCTGAGAAATATCCTGTGTGCGGATATCTCCTGTCACATCCATGCCGTTCATAATCATATGTTGCAGACCGTCTTCGTCGTATTCGATGCTGACGGTCAGCTCATCAATGTAACGCTCCACACCATCGGTGTCTTTGGGGCTGACACCCAAAAGATCCATAAAATAGGCCACGGTGCGGTAAATGGCACCGGTATCCACATAATAGAACCCCAATTCTCCGGCGATCCGCCGTGCAATGGTACTCTTACCTGCTCCGGCAGGGCCGTCAATGGCAATGGAAATCGTTTTCGACATGTTTGTTACCTCACTTTATTCTTCATTACGCAGTTTTGACAGTGCCTGCGCTTCCCGGGCAGTCACTTCATCCGCAGCCATACCCATAATTTTTCCAACTTCTTCTGCGCTCATGGGCAGGCCTTTTTCCAAGCCGAAACGCAAGGTCAGAAGCTGTGTATCTGTTTCATCCAGATTGCTCAAAAGGTCGGCAATTCGCTGGCGCATCTGGAAATAGGCCGTGTCCTCCACCGCCTGTGTCTGAGCCAGTTCTTCTTCCTCCGGCTCCGGTTCTTGCTTGGCAAGATGCATCCGCCGTGCCGTTTCCAGCATTTCTGCCACGACCGTGGTCTCCTCCACAGTCATGTGCAGCGCCTCTGCCAGCTCTTCGGGTGTGGGATTTCGTCCCAGATCCGCCAGCAGCTGTTCATCCGAGGAACGGTAATCCTCCATGGCCTGACGCATTTTCTGACCAACGCCAAATTCTCTGGCTTGCAGAATCAGTGCCCTGTGGAGGCTGCGCTTGATATAGCGGTCGCAATGTGCTTCAAATTCACCGCCTTGGAAGGACAGAATGCCCTGCCATAATCCGAGGCCGCCCTCTTGCAGAAGGTCTAAAAGCAACACGCCCCGGCCGGCCAAGGCAAAGGCCGCTTCCGCCACCCGGCTGAGCATCAAATTGGTCAGCTGCGGGAGCACCGCCTCATCGCCTTGGGCATACTGCTCCGCCAAAATCTGTGCATCGCCACAGGCAGGCAGTGCCGCAATTTCTTCCAGATACAACCGAAGTGGGTCGTTTTCTGTCAATCCTTGGGGCAGATTCCCTTGCTTAACCAGCTCTTTTTCCAGCCGCATGCGCACCGCGCTATCGGCAGATGCCGCAAAGTCTCCCAGCGCATCCACCGTCAGCAAAATATCTTTTTCATCCAGCATGGATAGAGCCGCTTCCAGATTCTCTTCACTTTCCGGCTCCATCATAGCTAAGAATTGGACGCCGTCCATCTCACCGCCCGGGGCAATTCCGGCAATCGCCTGTTCCCAGACAGCCTCCCCAAAGCTAAATTCCAAATGATTCATTCCAAATAAGCCTCCAAGCCCATACTGGCTCCCATTTTTTGCAGTTTTTCGATGGCCTGACGTTCAATCTGCCGGGCCCGTTCCTTGGAAATATCCATACGCTTTCCGATTTCCTCCAAGGAATAACAAATACCGTCCTGCATGCCAAAATGCAGCTGCAAAACCTGCCGCTGCCGCTCTCCCAGCATATGAAGCAAGGAATCCATGGTTTGATTCAGTTCCTCACGAACCAGCGACTCATAGGGCTGGGGTGCGGAAATGTCTTCCAGAACCGAACCGACGGAAGCATCATCATCCCCAATGGGGGCATCCAACGAAGATATTTCCGGATGGAGCTGCATCAGCTGCCGCAGCTTGTCCACAGAAATATCACACAGCCGCGCCAACGCTTCTTCTGTCGGCTCCGTGCCGTTTTGCTGAATCCATGTTGCCCGCATCAGTGCAACCTTCCGGATCCGCTCCGCCGTATGGGCCGGAACACGGATCAGATTGGCATGGTTCAGCAGGTACCGGGTCACACCCTGACGGATCCACTTGGTGGCATAGGTGGAAAACCGAAATTCCTTGGTATAGTCAAATTTCTTTGCCGCCGCCAACAGTCCGATACTTCCCTCCTGAATCAAATCCAGCAAGGGCACACCTCTTCCGGCGTATTCCTTGGCAACGGACACCACCAGCCGCAGGTTGGAATTCACCATCTGACGAATGGCTTCCTCATCCCCTTGGGCGCACCGCTTGGCCAAAGCACGCTCCTGCTCTGGATCCAGTCTGGGATAGCTTCTTATTTCCCTCAAATATTGCTGCACATCATCCTCTCCGGCAGAAACCGGTGAGGATGCTTGGGTAAGCAAATCGGTCATTCTTTCATTCCTTTTCTTTCTTGCAGTCTGCTTCGGAACGCCAGCAGGTCATCTTCACTGTTTACGGAGGAGGCCTGATGTTCTGCACGGATGGTAGCAACGCAATCGGCAAAGGCCTGCACATTGACCGGACCATCGTGCCGCTGCAAAACACCCACCATGTGGGACATTTCCTCTTGGCTCAGGTCTTCCAGTACGGACAATGACACTTCCAAGCCCTGATCATGGCGCTGTTTCAGCATTTTATACACCCGTCCCAGCAATCCGGACGAGAAATCAGCATCCTGCAAATTTCCGGTTTGATCCAGCAGTGCAGGTTCCCGCAGCACGAGGGCGATCACGCCTTCTTCCGCCATGGCGGATTTCATGTTGTCATAACGGATATTGCGGCTCTTGGGCTGCAAATTCTGCGCAGGCGACAGGTCAATCTTCTCCTGCTGTTTCTTTTCTTTGCCGGTGCGGCGTTTAAACGCACGATCCACTTCCAGCTTCATGGCATCCAGACTGATTTTCGCTTTTTCCGCAACACGGCCTGCATAAACTTCCCGTTGCACCGCGCTGCTCAAAGATGCGATCAAGTCCGCAGATTCTTGCAGGAATTTCACCTTTTGGTCGTCCTGCTTGGTGTCGTATTTCAGCGCAATGGCGTTCAGCTGATACTCCACCCGATTGGCAGAGCCTTCCAACAGCAATTTGAAGCGGTCCGCTCCAAATTTGTGCAGGAATTCATCCGGGTCTTTTGCGCCCTCGATCTGCAACACCTTCACTTGCAGACCTGCCTTTTCCAAAATGGGGATGGCCCGCTGGGTGGCATTTTGGCCGGCCTTGTCGCCATCGTAGATCAGTACGATCTGATCAGCATAGCGGGTCATAAGTGCCGCCTGCTCTTCGGTCAGGCTTGTGCCCAAGGACGCAATGGCATTGTCAAATCCGAACTGGTGCAGCGCAACCACGTCAACATTGCCCTCTACCAAAATCAGATAGCCCTGCTTGCTTTTCTTGGCCAGATTCAGGCCAAAGAGGTTCTTTCTCTTGTTGAAAATCAGTGTTTCCGGAGAGTTCAGATACTTGGCCGCATTATCGTCCTTTTTGATGATACGGCCACCGAAGCCGATCACATTGCCCCGGACATCAATAATGGGGAACATGAGCCGATCCCGGAAACGGTCAAAAATCTTTGTCTTATCCTTTTGGGACTGGGTCACCAGACCGGAATCAATCAGTTCCTGATCGGTGTAGCCCTTTGCTTTCATAGCCCGGACCATATTGTCCCATCCATCCGGGGCATAGCCCACGCCGAAGGTGGTCAAAATGGATTTGGACATACCTCTGCCCAACGCATAATCCAGTGCCTGCTTGCCCACGGGGGCATACAGCTGGCTGTGGAAAAACCGCGCCGCTTCCTTATGTAACGCCCAAAGGCGTTCCTGCTGCTGATACCGGGACTGGTACTGCTCATCCTCCGGTACGGTCATGCCTACACGCTTAGCCAAAGCCCGGACCGCATCGGGATAGCTCAGGCCCTCCACTTCCATTTGGAAGTTGATGACGCCGCCGCCCTTATGGCAGCCAAAGCAATAGTAAATTCCCTTATCGGGCGCAACGGAAAAAGAGGCGGTTTTTTCCCCATGGAACGGACAAAGTCCGAACATGTTGGCACCGGCCCGGCGCAAAGATACATACTGGCCCACCACATCCTCGATGGGATTGCGGGCAACGAGTTCATCGATAAATGATGCGGGAAATGCCACAAAAACGCCTCCTTTCTGATAAATTAATTCATTATATCACATTATTTGCTAATCTGCCAAGTCATTGCAATAAAATTATTCTGCATTTTCGCAGGTTTCTATTGGAAATGCCCGGTATTCCTTGGCAATTTCCATGCCTTCCATG
>JAZORJ010000121.1:0-7530 GCA_045656525.1 Faecousia sp.
AGGGTCTGTGGTTCTCAGCCACCTGTTGGATGTGGACACGCCGATCCATCCCATTATCATGATCGGCATTGCCACCTTTACCACAGCAAAGGCGACCTTGGCTGTGTTCAATGCCGTCAAAGCCCACAAAACCGGAGATCCGGTATGGACAGCCTTGCGCAATATCAGCTGTGTGGATGCAGCGGTATCTATCTTGTCGATGCAAAGATCCATGCTGGTGTCCTTTGGCAACATGCTGCCGGAGCATATACAGCTTATGAATCTGCTGACGGGGATGGGGGTCTGCGTGGCGGTTTTTGCCTTCGGTGTTGCCTTGCTTCGCCACGGTTATCCAAAGAAGCGGAAATAATCAGATCAAAACCACGGATTTTTCCGTGGTTTTTTCCTTTCAGGGCCATGGAATTATTTGCAGTTGCAATAAATGCCGAACAATGATATAATGTGGCAAAGAGAGATGACAGCGTACGTCCGAAAAGTTAGAATTTCGGCGCAAAAAGAAAAAGAGAACGAGGAAATCAAAAATGCAAAGAGAGAAAATGTTGGGCGGCGTGAAAAGCCTTATCCGCAGCGTCGAGGGCTTGTTGGAGCTGCTGATCCTGACAATAATCTACTATTTCATTTTCCGCAACAATTACGACAGCAGCTTGTTCCCGGAGTATGACGGCTATGGAAAGTATGTTCTGTGCGGCCTGTATGCTCTGCTGGTCATGGTGCTGTTTTTCGGCATGGATGGCTTTAAATTCGGCTATCTGCGCAACGGAGATGTGATCGTATCCCAGATCATTGCTCTGTTTATTTCCAATTTTATCACTTATTGGCAGCTGTGTCTGATTGCCAACGATCTGATCCCCCCTGCACCAATTTTGATCCTGATGCTTATGGGCGCGGTGGTTGTGGTGGTATGCACACTGGTCTATTCCGCTGTATATCACCGGCTGTATGTCCCCAAGGAAATGATTATGATTCTCGGCCGGGATGAGTCTGTGAATCTGAAATTCAAGATGGAAACCCGTCCGGACAAGTACCATGTATCCAAGCTGATTTCTGTGGATGCGGGTCTGGAAAGCATTTGCCAGCAGATCGTTAACTACGACGCGGTGATCATTAACGATGTGCCTGCGGATATGCGCAATGACATTCTGAAATTCTGCTATCGCAACAAGATCCGCACCTATCTGAGCCCCAAGGTTACGGACATCATCGTCCGCGGCGCAGAGCGGATCAATCTGTTCGATACTCCCCTTATGCTGGTCAAGGGAACGGGACTGACGCCCATGCAGCTTGTGATCAAGCGGATCATGGATCTGGTGCTGTGTCTGCTGCTGATGATCCCGGCTGCGCCGATTATGCTGTGCATCGCGCTGGCCATCAAGCTGGAAGACGGCGGCCCGGTATTTTATAAGCAGGCGAGAGTGTCGCTGGACAACAAAGTGTTTGATATCCTGAAATTCCGCAGCATGATTGTCAATGCGGAAAAGGACGGAAAATCCATCCCTGCCAAGGGCGGCGACCCCCGGATCACCAAGGTGGGACATTTTATCCGTGCCACCCGGCTGGACGAACTGCCCCAGCTGATAAACATCATCAAAGGCGACATGAGCTTGGTAGGCCCCCGGCCGGAGCGGGTGGAGCATATGCACAAATACGGCAAGATAGTGCCGGAATTTGACTTCCGCACCAAGGTCAAGGGCGGCCTGACCGGCTATGCCCAGATTTACGGCAAGTATAATACCTCTCCCTATGACAAACTGCGTCTGGATATGATGTATATTGAGAATTACTCCCTGACGCTGGATATCAAGCTGATTTTGATGACGCTGCGCATTATTTTCAGCAAGGAGAGCACGGAAGGCTTCAATAAGTCCACGAGAATGGAACGCCGTGCCCGGCAGGCGCTGAAAGAGATGCGTGCCCAGCAGGAGCAGGAACAAGAAACGGCAAAACCGTAAAATAACACAACGCAATTAAGTTAGCTGTCATTGCGAACCAGCGCGCACGCTGGTGTGGCAATCTCCTTCTGTTTGGGGGATTCCCACGCCAGTTTGCGAACTGGCTCGGAATGACATTTTTTATGAAATGGCATTGCCGGATAGAGTCCTGAGCGGTTTTGTGATATTATCACGGAAAGGGCGCAGGGATTTTGCTATGATGTAGAAAACCCAAAAGGAGGTATGTATTATGACTATGTTTGGATGCCAAGCAAGACCGAAAACCCCTACCATTATTGAAAAGATTTGCCCCCAGTGCGGCCACGAAATTGAACTGTTTTCCATCGATACCCAAATGCCCTGTGAACACTGCGGCTTTGTGGCGTATAATGACACCCTCAGTTGTGTGCAGTGGTGCGCCCATGCCAAGCAGTGTGTGGGCGAAGAGATGTACAACGCCATGATGGAAGTTTTGAAAAACCAGAAAGAGGGAAAAACGGCATGAAGCGGAGAATCATACAGATTGACCGGGAAAAATGCAACGGCTGCGGCCTGTGCGCCAAGGCTTGCCACGAAGGTGCCATCGGCATGGTAGAGGGCAAAGCCCAGCTTTTGCGGGACGACTACTGTGACGGATTGGGGGACTGCCTGCCGGCCTGCCCCGTTGGCGCGATCACCTTTGTGGAACGGGAAGCGGAGGCCTACAACGAGGCCGCAGTCAAGGAAAATTTGCAGAAAAAGAACGCATCCCGGCTGGGAAATTGGCCGGTGCAGATCAAATTGGCGCCCATGCGTGCGCCATGGCTGGATGGGGCGGATTTGCTCATCGCCGCAGATTGCACTGCCTATGCCTACGCCCGGTTCCATGAGGACTTCATCCGTGGCAGAGTGGTGCTGGTGGGATGCCCAAAATTGGACGGCATTGATTACAGCATGAAGCTGACCCACATTCTCCGGGAAAACGAAGTGTGCAGTGTGACAGTCGTGCGCATGGAAGTTCCCTGCTGCGGCGGATTGGAATTTGCGGCAAAGAAAGCCTTGCAGGAAAGCGGAAAGCTGATCCCATGGCAGGTTGTGACCATTGGCACCGACGGCAAAATTGTGTAGGGGCGACTATTAGTCGCCCGCGGGCGGCAGATTGCCGCCCCTACATTCGCAAGACGTAACTTTGGCGATGTAATTAAAATGGTGTCATTGCGAGGCCCAAAGGGCCGTGGCAATCTCCTGGTATGATTCATCGATAATGCACACAGTAACAAACACCGTACCGGGAGATTCCCACGTCGTGCTTCGCACTCCTCGGAATGACATGGATTTGTAGGAAACGGCACTTATGCCTTCCCCACAGGGGAAGGTATTTTTATTTCGTTGCATAATCGGAAAGAAACTGATATAATAAGAAAAAATCAGATAAAAGGACGAAGATTATGAACGAAAACATTACCTTTGCGGAGCTTGGGCTGTCCGAGCCCATGCTGAAAGCCTTGGAGAAAAAAGGCTACGGCTATCCTACCACCATTCAGGCCGAAGCCATCCCCCATTTCATGCAGTGGCGGGATGTGATCGCCAAGGCACCCACCGGCACTGGCAAGACCTTTGCCTTTGGTATCCCCATGATTGAACATATCGATGCTGCCTGTGAGGATGTGCAGGGTCTGATTTTGGCACCCACCCGGGAGCTGGCCATTCAGATCGGTGACGAGCTGCGGGGCTTGCTTGCCTACTATCAGGGTATCCGTGTAGCTGTTTTGTACGGCGGCGCAGGCATCGGCGGCCAAATTCAGCAGATGCAGAAAAAACCCCAGATCGTGGTGGCTACCCCCGGCCGGCTGATGGATCACTATAACCGCAAGACCATCCGTCTGGACAAAATCCAGACAGTGGTGCTGGACGAAGCAGACCGGATGCTGGACATGGGCTTTTTCAAGGATGTGACCAAGATTATCGAAAAGGTGAAAAACCGCAAGAATCTTGGTCTGTTTTCTGCAACGATTTCTCAGGAGGTCATGACGGTTTCTTGGATGTACCAGCGGGACGAGGTGGAAATCACCGTCGAGCCCAAGCAGCAGGACAAACCGGATATTGATCAGTACAGTATCACTGTCACACCTTTGGAAAAAGCGGAGACCACTTTGCGGCTGATCCGCACCCAAGGCTATGAGCGGGTGATCATTTTTTGCAACACCAAGCATATGTGCCAGCGTCTGTGCGATGAATTCCAACGCACCGGACTGGATTGCGGCTGCATCCATGGCGACATCAAGCAGAGCCTTCGGGAAAAGACCATGCAGCGCTACCGGGATGGAAAGCTGGCGGTGCTGATTGCTACGGATGTGGCATCTCGTGGCATTGATGTGGATGATGTAGAATGCGTCATCAACTATGATGTTCCTGAGGAGAATGAATACTATGTCCACCGCATCGGCCGTACCGGCCGGGCAAGACGGAAGGGTAGTGCATATTCTATCATAGGCAACTTCCCGGAAAAGGCAAAGCTGGATGAGATCGCAAAATTCTCCGGCTATACCATCAAACCCATGGTTTTGCAGGCGGATGGCACACTTACGGAGGAAGCCCCGGCACCGACTCCTCCCAAGGCCCGGAGAAAGTTCCGATGAACGCCCGGGAAGTTGGGTTTCTGCTTCTTGGCAGCACCCTTGGAAATCCGGAGCGCAGACCCTTGACCACAGCCCAGCTGCGCACCCTCGCAGTGCGGGTGTCGGCCATGACACCGCCTGAGGATGACCGGGAATTGACGGCGGCAGATTTGACGGCCTTGGGGTATGGACCGGATATGGCGGAACGAATTTTGCACTTGCTGGGGGATACCCAGCTGCTGCACCGATATCTTGCCCGAGCCAAGCAGGCAGATTGCGTGCCTGTGACCCGGGTCAGCCTGGGGTACCCAGCCCATATGCGCCGCCGCTTGGGGCTGGACAGTCCCAGTGTCCTGTGGGCGAAGGGGGATTTGTCGATTTTACAAAAACCGATGATTTCACTGGTGGGCAGCCGGGATATCCACCCGGCTAACCGGGAATTTGCCGCAAAGGCGGGACAGGAAGCTGCCCGGCAGGGTTATGTCTTGGTGTCCGGCAATGCCCGTGGTGCGGATCGCATTGCACAAGATGCGTGCCTATCCGCAGGCGGTCAGGTGATCAGCATTGTGGCGGATGAGCTGGTGAAGCAAGCTCCCCGGGAAAACGTGCTGTTTCTCAGCGAAGAGGGGTTCGACTGCCCCTTTACATCCCTACGGGCGTTGAGCCGCAACCGGGTGATTCATGCGTTGGGAGAAAAAACCTTGGTTGCCCAATGCACGCTGGACAAAGGCGGCACTTGGAGCGGTACGGTGCGCAATCTGAAAGAAAATTGGAGTCCGGTTTTTTGCTTCCGGGATGGAAGTGAGGCAGCCTTGCAGCTGGAACAGCTGGGAGCGGTGCTGATCGGGCCAGAAAAGCTCACAAATCTGAACGGTTTGCAGAAATACACAGTTAATTTGTTTGAAAAAATATAAAAATATAAAAATATAGTTGAAAAATACACATAGAAGATGTACAATAGAAAAAGCCAATGCGGTCTGCCACAGGGCGGGCCGCGATTTTTTCAGGAGGTTGTTCTATGTGCGGAATCGTTGGATATGCAGGAAGCAGTCAGGCCGCTCCCATTTTGCTGGAAGGCCTGTCTAAATTGGAGTACCGGGGGTATGACTCCGCCGGTATTTGTGTACACGGCACGAAGCAAATGCAGGTTGCAAAGGCCAAGGGCAGATTGCAGGTGCTTTGCGACAAGACCGAGAACGGGCAGGCTGTACCGGGTAAGGTGGGCATCGGACATACCCGCTGGGCAACCCACGGCGCACCTTCGGACATCAACAGCCATCCCCATGTGTCGGATACCGGAAAAATTGCGGTGGTGCACAACGGCATCATTGAAAACGAGGCCAAGCTGCGAGTCCAGCTGATGGAAAAGGGTGTCAAATTCTACTCCGAGACGGACACAGAGGTGGTGGCCAATCTGGTGGGCTACTATTATGAACAGACCGGCAATTTTATCAGCGCAGTGCGTCAGACACTGTCCCGGTTGGAGGGCAGTTATGCACTGGGCATCCTGTGTACAGACCTGCCGGATACCATCGTGGCCGCCAAGAAGGATTCGCCCCTCATCTTTGGCTATGGCGACGGGGAGAATTATATCGCATCCGATGTGCCGGCTATTTTGAAGCACACCCAGACCGTTTCCTATATGGAAGACGGAGAAATGGTGGTGTTCAACCACAAAAGCGTCCGGTTTTTTGACAGCGTGGGTGAGCCGCTGGAAAAGAAAAAAGAGACCATCACTTGGGAACTTTCTGCGGCGGAGCGGGGCGGCTTTGACCATTTTATGCTGAAAGAGATTTTTGAACAGCCCAAGGCATTGCGGGATACCCTCAGCCCCCGTCTGAAAAACGGGGAAGTGGTGCTGGACGGTATCGACCTGTCGGCCGAGTATCTGAAAGATATACGCAAGATCTATTTGGTTGCCTGCGGCTCGGCCTATTATGTGTCGGTGCTGGCCAAGTACATCATCGAAAAGGCCTGCCGCATCCCTACGGAAGCGGTGATGGCATCGGAATTCCGATATGCAGATCCAGTGGTGGATGGACATAATTTGGTGATCATTATCAGCCAGTCCGGTGAAACGGCAGATACCTTGGCGGCCCTGCGGGAAGCCAAGCGTCTGGGTGCAAAGACGCTGGCTGTGGTGAATGTGGTGGGCTCTGCCATTGCCAAGACAGCGGATCAGGTGATCTATACATGGGCAGGCCCGGAAATCGCTGTGGCTACTACCAAGGCTTTCTCTACCCAGCTGGCGGTGGTGTACCTGTTGGCGGCCTATATGGGTAAGCAGCTGGGCACCATGGATGAAGATACCTATCGGGCATGGGTGAAAGGCTTGGAAGCCTTGCCGGAGGCGGCGGAACAGGTGCTGAGTCAGGAAAATGTGCAGAAGGTGCAGTATTACGCCAGCCGTTACTACGGCCACCACGATGCATTCTATATCGGCCGGAATGTGGACAGTGCCATTTGTCTGGAAGGCAGCTTGAAGCTGAAAGAAGTTGCCTACCTGCACAGTGAGGCGTATCCAGCCGGAGAATTGAAGCATGGCCCGATTTCCTTGATTGAAAACGGCACCTTGGTGGTGGCATTGGCCACTGTGCAGCCCCTGTTCGACAAGACCATGGCCAATGTCCGGGAAGTCAAGGCCCGGGGAGCGGATGTGCTGTGCGTCACATTACAGCAGACGGAGGAAGAGGCCGCAAAGCAGGCGGACGGCATTTTGACGGTTCCCACGGTTCTGCCGGTGCTGCAACCCAGCCTGACCTTGATTCCGTTGCAGCTGTTTTCCTACTATGTTGCCTTGCATCGGGGCTGTGATGTGGATAAACCCCGGAATTTGGCAAAATCCGTCACCGTGGAATAAAATAAAAAAGTTCACAAATTTGTGATGTGTTGTTCAAAACCGTGTTTTAAGATAATCTCGTAAAGGGCAGCGAAAGCTGTGAGTCGCTGCTTTGGTTTTCACAAGACCTCTTTATATACCTCTCTTCTTTCCAAATCCCTTTTCA
>JAZORJ010000122.1:0-2561 GCA_045656525.1 Faecousia sp.
AGATATGGGCAGGTGCATAATTTTACCTCCAAAAAATGCCATCCCGGCTGGTTCCGGGATGGCATAGCCGGTTTTTACTGGTTCTTTTCGGCCTGATCAGCTTCGTAAGCTTCCAGAAAGCGGTTCAGCTGAGCAAGAAAAGGTTCGCACTCGATGCCGTGAACCATGCAGGCTTCTTCCACGGTTTCACCCCGGGAAGAGGGGCAGCCCAAGCAGTGCATGCCGATGGCAAAGAACAAAGGTGCCGCCTGAGGTGCGACATCCAGAACATCACCGATGATGGTGTCTTTTTCAATTTTTACAGCCATAATATGACCTCCTATCTCGTTTCTTCGCCTATTATAACCCCTTGTGTCGAAAAAAACAAGAGGGATTTTTGTGCCATTTGCCAATATAGATATGTCATCGCGAGGCCGAAGGCCGTGGCGATCTCCCGGTACGATGTTTGTTACCTGATTGCAGGACGATGGATATTACCAGGAGATTGCCACGTCGCCGCCTTTGGGCGGCTCCTCGCAATGACAAATAGTATGAGAGACATCAAAAATTCGACGGCTTTCCGCACCTTTCGCAGGATATGCGTGATAAGATAACAAAAAACGACAGAAAGAGAGGAAATTTTTATGTTAGGCACACGCATTGCATCCCTGCGGCAAAATTATGGACTCAGTCAGGCTGAGCTGGCGCAGAAGCTGCATATCAGTACCAGCACCGTAGGCATGTACGAGCAGGGGAGACGGGAGCCGTCCGTGGATACGCTGATTCTGATTTCACAAATTTTTGATGTTTCCTTGGACTATCTGCTGTCAGGTCGGCCGGATACCATTCGGGATGTAACGGCACTGCATCAGCTTGCCACAGACGGCAATGCCTCCAATACATTGACGAAAGAGGAAATGCTATACCATTTGCTTTGGGCATTGTTGGAATAAATAAGGAAAAATGTATAAAATTAAGGTTGAATTCCTGTGAAACATGTGATACGATATACTCGTATCGATATGGGCGCATTGCGCCCAAAAAATTCGGTTGCATTTTGCATCCAGGAGGAAAGAAATACATGAAAAACGTAATGGAAATTTTTGACGAGCGCAGTGCGTTCTCTTTTGAGGTGTTCCCTCCGAAGACGGACGTGGGTATGGAAAAACTCTGCGGTGAGGGCGGCGTGCTGGAACAGCTGTACACCCTGAACCCTGACTACATTTCCTGTACTTACGGCGCCGGCGGCACCAATGTTGGCAAGAACTTGGAAGTTCTGGACAAGATTGTCAAGGACGACAAGACTGTCGGTGTCACCCACTTCACCTGCATTGGCAACACCAAGGAAGGCATCCGTGAGCAGCTGCAAAACTATCTGGATCACGGCATCAACCACATGCTGGCTCTCCGGGGCGATTTGCCCTTCGGTTGGACCGGCACCGGCGGCGATCTGCACTACGCTACCGAGCTGGTTAAGTTCGCCCGTAAGGAATTCGGCGACAAGTTCACCATCGCAGTTGCAGGCTCTCCCGAGGGCCACATTCAGTGCCGCTCTCTGGAAGCTGACATCGCTTTCCTGAAACAGAAGCAGGACAACGGTGCTGACTACATCATGACTCAGCTGTGCTGGGATATGGATCAGTTCCGCTACTGGATGGACGCTATCCGTGCCGCAGGCATCTGGATGCCCGTGGACGTGGGTATCATGCCCATTCTGGACCAGAAGGCTACCATCAACATGGCTCTGTCCCGCAACGGCTGCGTTATGCCCCGTGCACTGAGCGAGATCATCTCCAAGAACTGGATTTTCCCCGATCCCTTCACCGGCGACAAGGGCGAGACCGATGCACTCACAGAGCAGAAGAAGGCTGACTTCAAGAAGGCCGGTATCGAGTACACCATCAACCAGATCGACGAGTACCGCGCTTGCGGCATCAACGGCATCCATCTGTACGCACTGAACAAGTTCGACGATGTTGCTTACATTGCTAAGGAAGCCGGCCTGCTGGACCTGGTATAAGGAGCAAATCTCTATGGCAACACCCCATACCATCGCCGTAGCCGGCAAGGGCGGCGTGGGCAAAACAACAACCTGCGGTATGCTGATTGACTACCTGTGCAAAAAGGGCAACGGCCCTGTGCTGGTGGTGGATGCAGACGCAAACTCCAACCTGAATGAGGTTCTGGGCGTGGAGGTGGAAACCTCTCTGGGCGCGATCCGTGAGGAAATGGCCCAAGCGGAACTGAAAGGCACCATCCCTGCCGGTATGACAAAGGCGGACTATGCGGACTTCAAATTCAACTCTGCCATCGTGGAAGAGGACGATTTTGACATGCTGGTCATGGGCCGCACCCAAGGCAAGGGCTGCTATTGCTATGTCAATGGCGTGCTGAAAACCCAGGTGGACAAATACGCAAAGAATTACAGCTACATCGTCATGGACAATGAGGCCGGTTTGGAACATGTGGCCCGGGGAACGCTTCCTCATGTGGACACCATGCTTCTGATCTCTGACTGCTCCCGTCGGGGCATTCAGGCAGTGGCCAGAATTGCCGAGATGGTGCAGGAGATGAATCTGAAT
>JAZORJ010000123.1:0-6076 GCA_045656525.1 Faecousia sp.
TGCTATGGCAGAAAATTTCTTCTCCATTCTAAAAACAGAATGCATTTACCGGCAGAAACCGAGAACACTTTCCGAAGCACAGCACATGATTGATGATTACATATACTTTTACAACAATGAACGTATCCAAACAAAAACAGGAGTGGCGCCGCTAACGCTGCGCCACTGCGCTTGAATTAAATATTTCCTACATAGGGGTGTTTTTGTACTGTCCGCACAAATTGGGGCAGTTCATTAACAGTCATAGGGTGTCAATTTTATTAGTCCAACGGCTTCATCGTGGGGAACAAAATTACCTCGCGGATGCTGTCGGAGTTGGTCAGCAGCATGACACAGCGGTCAATGCCGATACCCATGCCGCCCGTGGGAGGCATGCCGTACTCCATGGCATTGAGGAAATCCTCGTCCAGCATTTCGGTCTCATCGTCGCCACGCTCACGCTGCTCCACCTGCTTCATGAAACGGCCTCTCTGATCGATGGGGTCGTTCAGCTCGGAGTAGGCGTTGCCCATCTCGCTGTGGCAGATAAAAGCCTCGAAACGCTCGGTCAGACGGGGGTCTTCCGGGCTGCGCTTGGTCAGGGGGCTGACTTCCACAGGGTACATAGTAATGAAGGTAGGCTGAATCAGGTGCTCCTCCACTCTCTGGTCGAAGCAGGCGTACAGTGCGTTGCCCCAAGTCTTTTCTGCGGCATCGCTCAGCTCTACACCCTTGGCCTTTGCAGCAGCAACAGCCGCAGCGTCATCCGTAATGGCACCAAAGTCAATGCCCACATACTCCTTGACCGCTTCCACCATGGTCATACGACGCCAGCCGGGAGCCAGATTGATCTTCTCGCCCAGCCATTCCACCTCATAGGTGCCCAGAATTTCCTTGGCGGCACCGGAGATGATGCCCTCGCAGATATCCATCATATCGTGGAAATCCGCATAAGCCTGATACAGCTCCACAGAGGTGAACTCCGGGTTATGCTTGGGGTCCATGCCCTCATTGCGGAAGATACGGCCAATTTCATACACCCGGTCCATACCGCCGATGATCAGCCGCTTCAAGGGCAGCTCGGTGGCGATACGCATGTACATATCGATATCTAAGGTGTTGTGATGGGTGATAAAGGGACGGGCGGATGCGCCGCCGGCGATGGTATTCAGCACCGGAGTTTCCACTTCGATGTAATTCCGCTCGTCCAGATAGTTGCGCATGAACTTGATGAACTTGGAACGAACCACAAAGTTCTGCTTCACCTCGGGATTAACCATCAAGTCCACATAGCGCTGACGGAAACGAATTTCCTTGTCAGTCAGACCGTGAAACTTCTCGGGCAGGGGCAGCAGGGACTTGGACAGCAAAGTGACCGACTTGGCCCGGACGGAGATCTCCTCCGTCTTGGTCTTGAACACTTCGCCCTCGACTCCCACGATGTCGCCGATGTCATACTTGCGGAAATAGGCAAATTCCTCCTCGCCCAACTCATCGATCTTCACGAACAGCTGGATGCGGCCGGTGGAGTCCTGCAAATCGCAGAAGGAGACTTTGCCCATGCCCCGCTTGCTCATCAGGCGGCCGGCAATGCGGACAGTTTTGCCCTCAAAACCCTCATAATCTGCCTTGATAGCGGCAGAGTCGGTATCAAAATCAAACTTGGTCTGGACAAAGGGGTCCCGACCCTCGGCCTGCAAAGCCGCCAGCTTTTCCCGGCGGATCTGGGCCTGCTCGGATACAGGCAATTCTGCCTGCTGTTCAAACTTTGCCATGTTTTAGCCCTCGCGTGTAACGTTGATGACCTTCATCTCGTAAGAACCGGCAGGGGCGTTAACCATGAAGGTATCGCCAACGGACTTACCGACCGCAGCACGACCAAAGGGAGAATCGTCAGAGAGCTTGTGCTCCATGGGGTTGGCTTCCTGAGAACCGGTGATCACATAAGTGGTCTGCACGCCGGTCTTGACATCCTCCACCACAACAGTGCAGCCCAAGCCCACGCGGCCGTTGGCCTCGTTCTCATCCTCGATAATGACGGCATGGGACAGGATATCCTCCAATTCCGCAATACGGCCGTAGAGCTTAGCCTGCTCGTTCTTGGCGGCATCGTATTCGGAGTTTTCGGACAAGTCACCATAGGAACGGGCTTCTGCAATCATTGCAGCAATTTCACGCTCCCGGGTTGTCTTCAAATAATTCAGTTCCTTTTCCAGATCACGCAGACGCAGACTGGTAATTTTATATTCCTTTGCCATATTCAAAATCCTTTCTCAGCAATAAATTTCCATAGGTTCTTATATTATAGAAGATTTTGCCCAGACAGTCAAGAAATTTTTACGGTTTCTTCGCCTTAAACCATGTTTTTCAGGGATATAGACTCCCCGCTTTGGCTTGACTTTCCATATTCAGAGTAGTATGATATCCATAAGGTATAATCTTTATTACATAAAAAGTGAGGTAACGGAATGAACTCCAATATCGTTTACCACGGCAAAATGCCCGATCCGTTTTTGAAGGAAGACGGCACACGGATGACCCCCGCAGAATGGCAAGCCAACAGAAACGCCATCCGGGACAAAATCGTTGACATTGAATACGGCGGAATGCCCCCCCGCCCGGAATATTTGAGAGTGGAACAGCTCAGCGGCTTGCGTCGGGACAAATACAGCACATGGTTCAAGATCTACGCCGGCACAAAGGAAAAGCAATTGTCCTTTACGCTGGAATTGTACGTTCCTCATGTGCCCGGCATCAGCCCTACCTATATGAGAGGCCCTGCAATTGAGGGTGAAAAGTATCCCGTCATCCTCACCGGTGACGCTTGCTATTGCAATCTGGAAAGCGATTCTGTGGCCGTAGCCCGCAAGCATGGCTTTATTGTCGCCAAATTCAACCGTCTGGAACTGGCCAACGACATCCATTTTAACCGGGATGGCGGTCTGCACGACATCTACCCCGGCGACTATTCCGACATGTCCGCATGGGCCTGGGGTTACATGACTTGTATGGATGCTTTTGAGCAGCTTTCCTTTGTAGATGAGACCGAGGTCGCCATCACCGGTCACTCCCGTGGCGGCAAGACCGTTCTTTTGGCAGGCGCAATGGACGATCGTTTCAAATATGTCTGCCCCAACAACAGCGGCTGCCACGGCGTAGCCTCTTACCGCTGCGATATGCTGGCTGACGAAGAAAAGGCTCTCGGCCGTTCCGAGCTTTTGGACGATTTGCTCAGAGGCGCTCCCACTTGGATGGGTCCCAAACTGTATGACTACAAGGGCCGTGTGAATGAATTGCCCTACGATATGCACTACTTCGGCGCAATGATTGCTCCCCGGTACTACATTCATATGGAAGGCATGCAGGACCACTGGTCCAACCCTGTGGCTTCCTGGCAGACTTTAATGGCTGTCAAGGAGTGCTACAAGTACTTGGGCTATGATGCGGATCGTGCGGTGGCATGGTTCCGCCCCGGTGGACATCGCCATTCCCTGCCGGATTTCACGGAATTGATCGAGCATGTGGCTCGCATGCAAAAGGGTCTGCCTGTGAGCGAACACTTGCTGATCAACCCCTACCCCAATGAAGCACCCAATTTCGATTGGTAAGCTGTGCCGTACCTGTTACTTGAAAGGAGAGTAAACATGAGAGAGATCATTTTTCACGGTAAAATGCCGGATCCGTTTCTAAAAGCGGACGGGACACGGATGACTCCCACCGAATGGGAGGCGAACAGAGCCGCCATCCGGGACATGGTTGTGGATATCGAATTTGGCGGTATGCCCCCGCGCCCGGAGGTTGTGGAAATTGAGCCTCTGAATATGTTCCGCCGGGATGGTTTCAGCACTTGGTACAACATTTACGCCGGCACCAAAGAAAAGCAATTGAGCTTCATGCTGGAATTGTACATTCCCTATGTGCCCGGTATCAGTCCCGAGGACATCGAAGCCCCCTACGACGGCAAGGAAAAATACCCTGTCATCCTCACCGGAGACGGCTGCTACTGCAACATGGAAAGTGATGTGGTGGCCGAGGCACACAAGCACGGCTTCATCGCCGCAAAATTCAATCGTCTGCAAATTGCGAACGACATTTACACCAGCCGGGAGGGCGGTATTCACAATATCTATCCCGGCGACTACTCTGATATCTCCGCCTGGGCCTGGGCCTATCAGGTCTGCATGGATGTTTTTGAAAGGCTTCCCTTTGTTGACGAAACTGAGGTGGGCATCACCGGACATTCCCGAGGTGGTAAGACCGTCATGTTGGCTGCAACGGTGGACGAGCGCATCAAGTATGTCTGCCCCAACAACTGCGGCTGTCACGGTGCGGTTTCTCACCGCTGTGAAGTACCGGAACAGGAGACCTATCCCCATCGGACAGAAACACTTGCCGATATGCTGATCAAATTCCCCACTTGGATGGGTCCGAAATTGTATGAATATGGCGACTGTGTGGACAAGCTCCCCTACGATATGCACTATTTCGGCGCACTGATTGCACCCCGGTACTATTTGCAATGCGAAGGCCAGCAGGACTACTGGATCAACCCCATCGGCGCATGGCAGAATTTTATGGCCGTGAAGGAATGCTACAAGTATCTGGGCTGCGAGGATCACGCCGCCGCATGGTTCCGCCCCGGATATCATCGTCATAAACTGCCGGATTATGCGGAATTTATCGATTTTATCGTCCGCATTCAAAAAGGCCTGCCTATGAATGATCATTTGAAGATCAATCCCTATCCCGATGTGCCTCGCAATTTTGATTGGTAGTGAAAACCTCCGGCTTAGCCGGAGGTTTTCATTAATCTATAGCAGTGGTTGCGTCGTGCTCACGAACATTCAAGTGGTACAGGATTGCTTTTCTAGTAGCGGCTTCATCACCGGACTTCAAGCAAGCGAAAATCTGCTTATGCTCGTTTAAGGAGGCGGCCATGGCACGGCTTTTATCCTTGCGATGCTGGTAGTATACATGTTGGTGATTGACAATATTGTGATAGGATTCCAAAATAATGCTGTTTTCAATACAGCTGACAAACAGACGGTGGAATTCCAAGCTAACACTCAATTCCTCCATGGCTTTTTCGGAATAATGTCCGGCGTTCTCCAATTCCAGCATAAGCTGCTCATCTTTTTGCAGGTTGGCTTCCAAAACACTGAGAAAATCCGGGTCAGAAGCGGCCTTGGCAATGGCAAAAGGAATGGCGAATAACTCCACCATTTTTCTGGCTTCAATGGATTCGTGGATATCCCGTTTTGTGATGCAACGCACCCGCATACCACGGCGGGGCAAAGAAGTGACAAATCGCTCGGAAACCAGACGGTTCAACGCCTGTTTTACTGGCGTATCACTGACATTGTAAAACTCACACAGTTCCCGAACACTGAGCTTTTGATTCGGTTTGAGATTTCCCTGAATGATCCGTTCCTTGATGCCTACGTAGATTTGATCCACGATCAATGTAGGCTTCTGCGTAAGATGCTGTTCATCCACGAAAACACCCCCTGGTACATTTCTAATATATCATAACAGCAGGAGGGAAATAATGTCAAGAAGCTT
Source organism: Faecousia sp. (assembly GCA_045656525.1). GTDB lineage: Bacteria > Bacillota > Clostridia > Oscillospirales > Oscillospiraceae > Faecousia. The sequence continues at coordinate 5,542 of JAZORJ010000123.1, forward strand.
TTTTCTTTTTGTGGTGAGGCATAAGCTGATTCAAACCTTGCCTTTCCGTTGACTTTTACAAATCCAAGGTCTATAATTGATAATGAAGTACTGTGTCCCGGTGTGGAACGCAAATTATTGTTAAGGAGAGACGGAATATGAACAGCAATATGATACGATTTGCCTCGCTTATGCTGGCTTTGGTAATGGTATTTTCCTTGCTGCCCACCAATCTGCAAGTATTTGCAGCAGATGAGCCGCAGCCCCAGGAAATTGGCCAAGATGCCTATGCCGAAGCGGATACGGTCTTTGATTTGATTGACAAGGCGGAATCAGCACCGGCTAAGAAAAATGCGACAGATGCGCAAAAAGTAGAAGACGCCATTGCCATCGTCTTGGCATCCGACAGCTATGTAGAGGGCTCTTTGGAGCAAAACGGCAACTTCTTCACTTGGGAAACCGACGACGGCATCCGCTGTGCTTACAGCCCTCGGATGCGTGAAATCGACGATAAGCGCACGCCGGAGACCTCCAAGGATGTTATTGTCAATGAGCC
>JAZORJ010000124.1:0-4607 GCA_045656525.1 Faecousia sp.
CCCGAAAAGGCGAAAAAGGTTGTCAGTCATGATTTGGGCCATAACAGAGGAGAAGCAACCGATATCTACTTGCCCTTCCTCAAGGCCAAAACACAGAAGTAATTTTTATATTTAAGAAGGAGTCTTTCAAATTGAAAACAACGTCCCAATATGGGACTGATATATGAAAACAGGGACATTCAAGTAAAAAAGGGCGGTGGCACCTGTCACCGCCCGTAAGGAGAAAATTATGATGAATTTGAACTTGCCCGCCTCCGGCAAAAACGGAGGTATAAAAATTTAGGAGGTGTCGCTTATCGACAATCCAAAGATTGTTTTCAAGTCAGACATTCCTGAAGACGCTCTCAACTCTCTTGCTGCTGTATTCATCGAACAGATTGAAAAGCTATTGGAAACCGAAGAACGCAAGGCTAAATTTGAGAAGTTTATGAAGGAACATTCTGACCCCAATAAGGAATAACTGAAAATAGGCAGTGCCGATGTTGCTGTCGGTACTGCCTGATAAATTTTCGTCAGCAAAATCATTAGTAAATTGTTTTACTTGCAAACGGTATTGGTATTGACTATAAACCTTATATGTGATATAATAAACACAGCTCGTATGGAGGTGAGTTGAAAGATGAATATTGTAGGGCAAAGGCTAAAAGAACTTAGGGTAAATGCGCGGTATTCCCAAAAGCAAATTGCAGAAAAGTGCGAGACTACTCAGGTGACCATTGGCCGCTACGAAACCGGTGTTGCCGAGCCACCGCTGCAGAAACTCCTGTGGTATGCTGACTTCTTCAATGTGTCTCTGGATTACATTTTCGGAAGAACGGATAACCCACAAGGTATGCAGAAATACCCGGCAGTCAAAGCAGTCCTTTCGAAAGACGGCGGTCTGGAAGCACTATTGGAAATGTGCTTTACCCCCGGAACGGCGTTCAATGACCGGCTGAAGGAGACCATCGCGCAGGTTCTTCAGGAGGTGAAGAACGAATGATTGGAGTCATCTACGCACGGTATTCCTCGGAAAGCCAGCGGGATGAGAGTATTGACGGTCAGCTCCGGGAATGTATGGCATTTGCGGAACGACAAGGCATCACCATACTGGACACTTACATTGACAGGGCGTTATCGGCTAAGACGGATAATCGACCACAATTCCAAAAGATGATTAAGGACAGCGTTAAGCGGAAATTTGATGTGGTCATCGTATGGAAACTGGATCGGTTTGCAAGAAACAGGTACGACTCAGCTAACTACAAAGCGATACTGAAAAAGAACAATGTTCGGGTCATATCCGCTACGGAGAACATTTCAAACAATTCTGAGGGTATCTTGCTTGAATCGGTGCTTGAAGGTATGGCAGAGTACTTCTCTGCGGAACTGGCAGAAAAGGTCAGCAGAGGCATGACGGAGAATGCACTCAAGTGCAAGTTTAACGGTGGCACAGCCCCAATAGGATTCACTGTCAACAAAGACCAGTTTTACGAAATTGATCCCGTCAAAGCCCCTTGGGTTTTGGAAGCATTCAAATTGTACAGCAACGGCAAAACGATAAAGGAAATCGTCACGCTGCTGAATGCCAAAGGTGTTACCACATCCAAGGGAAGCAAGCTGACGATCAACATCATAACGAACCTGTTAAAGAACCGCCGGTACATAGGAGAATACCGCTTCGGTGATGTAGTTTGCGAAAATGGCATTCCGCAAATCGTCCCAACGGATTTGTTCAACAAGGTACAAGACCGGCTGAAGAAAAACACAAAAGCCTCGGCAAGGTATAAGGCCAAGGATGATTACTTGTTAACCACCAAGCTGTTCTGCGGTAAATGCGGTGCTTATATGGCCGGTGAAAGCGGCACAGGGCGAAACGGGACGGTGCATCGATACTACAAGTGCAACACCGTCAAGTACAAGCACACCTGCGACAAAAAGACCGTCAAAAAAGACTGGATCGAAAATATCGTCATTAAGTACACCCGCCAAATGATGATGAAGGACAATGTGATTGTGGATATCGCCAGCATCGTATTCCAAAATTTCCAGAAAAAGAATCCCGTTATTCAGTTATTAAATCAACGTCTCAGCGAAACAGAAACAGCACTGAACAATCTACTCAAGGCAATTGAAGAAGGCATTATTACTTCAACAACGAAACAGAGGATGCTCGAATTGGAGCAGACGAGAGATGAGATAAATCTGAAGCTCATCAAGGAAGAAATGAAGAAGCCCACCATCACAAAAGAGGGCTTAATACTATGGTTGAAGCAAATTCAGGCCATGAACTTGGAAACGAAGGAACACAAACAAAGACTGATTGATATTTTTGTAAACGCTGTATATCTCTACGATGACAAATTGGTCATAGCGTTTAATTATAAGGAAGCAACTAAAACTGTAAGCCTGAAAGAGGTAAACGGTTCGATTATAGAATGTGCTGGTGTACCAAAAAAGAGGAGGCGAAACGCCTCCTCTTTTTTGGTACACCGGAAGGATGGGCTCGAAAGGGCGATCCAGCCAAAAGCTGGGTAAAAATTGAGAGCTGGCGAGCAATTTTTAGCCCGTGGGAGAGTCCATGGATGAATGACGGCAGGCAGTATGCCTGTTGGCATTCATCCATTTTTGCATAAAATGCAAATCAACTCCTTGCGAAAGCCGGCAATATACAGTATACTAACCTTACAAATTCCTTTTTGAGGTGATCCCATGGTCGTACACGAGTTCTTGGAAACCAAAATTACCGCCACCTGTGATGTCTTGGTATGCGGCGGCGGTTTTGCCGGAATTTCCGCAGCCCTTGCCGCAGCATGACAAGGCAAAAAGGTCATTTTGGTGGAAAAGGAATACATGCTGGGTGGCCTTGGAACTGCCGGTCTTGTTACCGTTTATCTGCCCTTGTGCGATGGTTGCGGACAGCAGGTTTCCTTCGGAATTGCCGAGGAGCTTCTCCGCCTTTCCGTGTCCATGGGGGCAGAAAGCACCCACCGTCCCTACCCTGAGAACTGGCTGAACAGCCACGATTCCACCAAACGAACGGAGAAAGATCCCCGTTTTGAAACGCAGTACAACCCCCAGCTGTTTGCCATTTTGGCAGAGCAGTTGCTCCTTGACGCAGGGGTAGAAATTTTGTACGGCAGCTATGCCGTTGCCGTCCACAAAACTGCGGACAAGATCGACACCGTCATCATTGAAAACAAGTCCGGGCGGCAAGGTATTGGCGTTTACTCCGTGGTTGATGCTACCGGCGACTGCGACATTGCCCTTTTTGCCGATGCGCCCACCGCTGCCTTTCAGCAGGGCAATATTTTGGCCGCATGGTATTACGGCTGTGGAAAATCTGGATACGGCCTGAATATGCTGGGTTTTTGCGATGTGCCGGACAGCCAAAAGAATGAATCCAACCAAGTGGAATTGCTCATCCCCCGCAGATTTACAGGACTGGACGGCAAAGAGCTGTCCGAAATGATGCAGCTTTCCCACGCATCCACCCTTGACAGCATCCAGCAGAAGAAAATGCAGGATCCCACCTTTGTTCCCACGACCATTGCCACAATTCCCCAAATCCGTATGACACGAAAAATCGTCGGACAGTACATACTGGACGATACAGAGGCGCACAAATTCTTCGCTGATTCCATTGGCATGGTTTCCGATTGGAGAAAACGGGGTCCAGTATACGAGGTTCCCTTCTCCACGCTTTATTCTAAACAGGTAAAGAATCTGATCGTGGCCGGAAGATGCACTTCTGTGACGGACAGCATGTGGGATATCATGCGCGTGATCCCCTGCTGCGCCGTCACCGGACAGGCCGCAGGAACTGCCGCTGCTATGACCGATGATTTTGGAGCCTTGGACATTCCCACTTTACAAAAAACCTTGCAAGAGAACGGCGTTGTTTTGCATGAAAAAGACCGTCCTGTTTAGGACGGTCTTTTCTATTACTTTATGCGGGAAATTTGGGGTAAGTTGTCTCTTTCGTGAGTTTTTCTCAGCATTTCCAGATGCTGATCGTCTTCCTTGATGAGCTTCAATGCGGCTGCGGTATCAGCGATGGTCTTTTCCGCAATAGCCCGGGCAGTACGCTCGTTCATACCGCTATGCTCGAAAGACGCATAGTTATTGGGGAAGTTGATATTCCAAGTATAACAGGCATTGATGCCCAGCTCGGTGAATTTGTCAGACTTGTGGGTATTCAGACCGTCCACCTCGCCGATCTTGTCCAATGCAACCAGCTCCGGGTACAGGTGGTAAATACAGCTTGTCTCCTTGAAGCAGCCGTGGCCGCCGTATTTATTCTCATCTACATAGCTCTGGAATACGGCAATATCCTCTTCTGTCAGATAGGGATACTTTTCGATTTCATCCAAGATTGCCTTGGGTGTACCCATCGTCTGATAATAGCTGTACACCATGTATTTCGGCTGTTTCCACTGGATCTCACGAACAAAGGAATTCAACAAGCTCTTGTTGGGGCCATGGGTTCCAACAAATACAATCTTATTAAAACCGTTATTGTAGCACTCATCGCACATTGCTTCCAGAAGCTGGCGGAGCAGCGCAGGCTGAATAGAGATATTGCCCCTTTCGCGGTTGTCTGCCATCTCGCCGAAATAGGGTGCGCC
>JAZORJ010000125.1:0-7711 GCA_045656525.1 Faecousia sp.
ACCGTCCTGATTCAGGTCGTCACCGTAGACATAATAGTTACGCAGTGTCTGGACACTGGTTCCGGACTCGCTGGAAAGGCTGACATTGGTAAAAGAATCGTCGACGATTGCAAAAACGTCCGTAATGATGGACGATCCGTCTACATCGCTGGCCACATAAACCGCATCCAGACCGTCATTGAGCTTGCTGACCATGATCTTCTTGATCTTATCCGCCGGTTCTGACATAGGGACTTCCTGAGAGCGTTCCACCACGCCGTCCTGCACAACATACAGCTCCGCAACGCCCCTAATGGATACATCCTCACCCGGCCTCAGAATCATGAGCTCTGTCATATTGTCAGCATTCAGGTCCGTACAGAGGAATTGTGTATACTGCGTCGTTAACGTTTGAACCATTTTGCCGTCAAACATAGAGTAGACGGATACGGCCCGAACAACCTGATCGCTTACCTGTCGTCCAAGAACAATATCATAGCCCTTGCCTCCGCTGAAACGGACATACTGTACCTGATCAAAGGCCGTACCGTTGTTTTCCAGTGTGGAAAACAGAACATATTGGTCCTCTATTTGCTTAAAAATCAGGATTTTCAGGGGTTTTTCATCATTTCCCTTGGCAAAAACAAGACACTCAGCCTTTCCGTTTCCGTCAAGGTCCACTAGTTGAACCGGTTCTCGACGATCGCCGGAGATGGGTGCGTGATAATTCAGTCCGGACATAGCATCGTCAATCACACTTTGCAGATTCAGAAACCCCTCTGAACGCTTGGGCAAACAATACATTTCGTCGATCGTGCGCATACTGCACCCGCCAAGCAGGATGGCCGCCATGAACAGCACAGCAAGCCATATTCTTTTACGGTTCATAGCACCATCTCCTTTCGAACAAATATTATAACACATTTCCCGACAAAAGAAAAGTTATTTCAGCACAACATTCCCGTCTCCAAGCACATTTTTCAGCTCACTGATCATGCGACTGTCCATGGATGCCTGCGCACCGCGGCGAGCGCGGGTATCCGCAAAGAACAGAACCACCTGCGCATCCCCGGGGAACATGTTTATGATCGCCTTGACCTTCCCGTAACGGGGATCATTCTCACCGGTGAGCTGTAAGTAAAGCTTACTTCCCTGCTGTACAACCGGGGCTGCTTCTTCAATCGTTTCTTCCTTGGCAAAATCCGAGATCGGCCGAGCCCGATTGATTACGATCTGCGGCTCTTTTTCATCCCGAATAGAAAGCCGACCGGTAATGACAACAGGGCTGTTTTCCCGCAAATATCCGCCGTACTGGCTCAAAACATTGGAAAACGCCAGCATTTCAATGGAAGCTGTATCATCCTCCACGGTAACATAGGCCATCATGGAGTTGTTCCGTGTCGTCTTCATCTTCACAGCTTGTACAATACCGGCGACGCTGACAACGGAATCATCCTTATAGGGATTTTCATCATCCATCAGCAGGCCGATGGGGACTACATGGGTATTTTTCAAGAGGCTGCGATAGTCGTCCATCGGGTGACCGGAGATATAGATGCCCGTTGTCTCCTTTTCCATCATCATCCTATCCGCCTTGCTTAGTTCCGGCAGAGACGGAATTGGAATAGCGGCCGCCTTATCCTCGGAATCCAGCATGCCAAACAAGCCCATTTGCCCTTCCAGATTCTTTTTCCGGGAGGAAGCAACACTATCCATCATGCTGTCGTATACAGCCAGAAGCTCACTGCGGTGATGTCCGAAGCAATCCAACGCGCCGCACTTGATGAAGTTTTCAACGGCACGCTTGTTCAGTTCGCCCTCATCCATCCGCTGCAAAAATTCTTCCATAGTACGGAACGGACCGTCCGCATTGCGCTTTGCGGCAATGGTACGGATCAGTGCCCGGCCCACGTTCTTCACAGCACCGAGTCCAAAGCGGATGGACTCCCCTTCCACAGTGAAATGATCATCGGAATGGTTGATATCCGGCGGCAGAACCGCAATGCCCATTTCCTTACATTCTGCGATGTAACCGGAAATCTTGGCAGCGGAATCCAGCACAGAGGTCATCAGTGCTGCCATATACTGCTGGGGATAGTGGCACTTTAAATACGCCGTCTGGTAAGAAACGACCGCATAGCAGACAGCATGAGCCTTATTGAAGGCATAGTTGGCAAAGGCAACGATTTCGTCGTAAATCGACTGCGCCGCAGCCTCGGAAACGCCCTTTGCCACCGCACCGGAAATGCCTTGCTGCGCATCACCGTAAACGAAGACCTTTCGTTCCTCTTCGATGACCTTCATCTTCTTTTTGGAGATTGCACGGCGGATATTGTCCGCCTGTCCCATGGTGTAACCGCCCAGAGCCTGGAAAATGGCAATAACCTGCTCCTGATAGACGATACAACCGTATGTGACCTTCAAAATTGGCTCCAAAAGGGGCGTTTTATAGCGGATCTTACGATGATCCAGCTTGTTGGCAATGAATGTGGGAATGGAATCCATCGGGCCGGGTCGATAAAGGGCCACAATAGCGGTAAGATCTTCAATGGAAGTCGGCCGCATATTCACGCAAACGCCGGTAATGCCGGCAGATTCCAGCTGGAAAACACCTTGTGTCTTGCCCTCAGCCAGCATTGCAAAGGTTGCCGGGTCATTATCCGGCACTTTACTGATATCGAAATCCGGATTCAGCTTGCGGATTTCCTTTTGGGCATCCTCAATAACCGTCAGGTTGCGAAGGCCAAGGAAGTCCATTTTCAGAAGACCCAGTTCCTCGATGGTGGTCATGGTATACTGGGTGACGATGGTATCGTCATTTCTGGACAAAGGAACATAGGTGTCCACCGGATCCGCGGTGATCACCACACCGGCGGCGTGGGTGGATGTGTTACGGGGCATGCCCTCCAAGCTCATGGCGGTATCGATCAGCAGTTTGACCCGCTCATCACCATCGTACATTTCTTTCAGCTTGGGGCTGACTTCCAGCGCTTCTTTCAGGGTGATGTGCAAGGTCGTAGGCACCAATTTGGCAACCACATCTGTCTCGGCGTAGGTGAAATTCAATGCCCGGCCAACATCCCGGATGGCACCACGGGCTGCCATAGTACCGAAGGTTGCGATCTGAGCAACATGATCTGCGCCATATTTGCGTGTAACATACTCGATCACTTCCGGCCGGCGTTCCTGACAGAAGTCCGTATCGAAGTCGGGCATGCTGACCCGCTCAGGGTTCAGGAAACGCTCAAAGATCAATGCGTACTGCATAGGATCCACTTCTGTGATATGCAGGCAATATGCAACAATGGAAGCCGCACCGGAACCACGGCCCGGGCCAACAGGGATCCCCTGCTCCTTGGCATAGCGAATAAAATCCCAAACGATCAGATAATAGTTGACATATCCCATCTTGCTGATAACGCCGATCTCGTATTCAAGACGCTCTGTGTACTCAGCAGGCGGATTTTGGTAACGCTCTGCAAATCCATCGTAACAGAGCTTGCGGAAATATTCATCATTGGACATGCCATCGGGTACTGGGAACGACGGCAAATGGTATTCGTGAAATGTAAATTCCAAATTGCACATATCGGCAATTTTTACTGTGTTTTCAAATGCATCCTCACAGTTTGGAAACAGCTGACGCAGCTCATCCTCGCTTTTCAGATAGAATTCCTCAGTTTGGAACTTCATCCGATTGGTATCGTCCACGGTTTTGCCGGTTTGGATGCACAGCAGGACATCCTGCATGGAGGCATCTTCTTTCCGCAGATAATGAGCATCATTGGAAATAATGGTGGGCAGACCGGTCTCCCGGGCAATGCGCAAAACACCTTGGTTGACAGCAATCTGCTCCTCAATTCCGTGATCCTGCAATTCCAGATAAAAATGGTCAGGGCCAAAAATGTCCGCCATTTTCAGAGCATATTCCTTGGCCGTCTCATAATCCTGCTCCATGAGGAATTGGGCAACGCCGCCCGCCAAGCAGGCAGAGGTAGCGATCAAGCCCTCGTGGTAACGAGATAGCAGTTCAAGATCAATTCTCGGTTTTCCATAGAAGCCGTGGGTAAAGGCCTCGGAAACCAGCTTGCAAAGATTCTCATATCCTTTGCGATCCTCACACAAAAGTACCAAATGGTAGGGATCGTTATCGATACCATGCACCCGGTCCTCCATGCGGCGACGAGTCACATAAACCTCACAGCCGATGATGGGCTTAATGCCGGCAGCTTTTGCCGCCTTGTAAAAATCGATACAGCCGTACATAACGCCATGGTCAGTGATCGCAATGGCCGACTGTCCCAGTTCCTTTACCCGGTCCATCATGCGATCGATCCGGCAAGCACCATCAAGAAGGCTATATTCCGTATGAACATGTAAATGCACAAAGCTCATATTGCTGCCTCCTTCGCCATTTCTACAATTTTCTTCAGTCTGTGGTTCATGGCCGGTTTTGTGATTGCCGGTGTCATCAACGCTGCCAATTCCGTCAAGGATGCCTCCGGATTTTGCTCCCGAGCGACAATGGCCTGCTGCAATTTCATAGGCAGCTTGGAAACAACTCCCCGATCCCGGAGAATGCGAATGGCGCTAAGCTGCTCCTGAGCAGCTTCCACAACCTTTGAGGTGTTGGCGTCATCGCAGTTACAGCGGCGGTTAACCTTGTTATTGAGTTCCTTTTCAAGACGCGCTTCCATGATGCCCATTGCGGCCACAGGCGCGCCCAGATAGGTTAAAAAGTCGGAGATCAGCTCACTTTGCTTGATGTACAACACCTGACCACCACCACGCTGGGCGGTCTTAGGGAGAAATTCCAAGCTTTCACGAATCAGGGAATCTGTTTCACCGGCAACACTTTTGTGGGTCGTTGTAATCTCCATATGGTATCCTTTAGCAGGGTCTGTAACGCTGCCGCCAGCCAAAAAAGCACCTTTCAAAAAGGCGTTTTTGCAGCAGTCATCTTCCAAAATTGCAAGATTCACATGGAGTGCCAAGGTATCCCGGGCGTCAAAACCGTAAGCATGCATGATCCCATGCAGCTTTGCCACATCCGTAATCAAAAATACCAATTTACCCGGAGCGTCCACATCCGGCAGAACATCAAAGGATATTCCAAAAGCTTTTTTGAACAGCTTGGGCAGACTCAGAGCAAATTCCCGGCTTTCCGTGATGATGCGAATGCCGTTTGCACCAAAGCTGTTACAAAAGAGCAGAATACCAAAACACTGGGCCAAGGCACAGCATTTTTTCTGAGGGAGCGCCCGGCACATCTCTGCCTTAGCGGCGCTGGAAAACGAGATAGCCATAGCTACCCTCCTTTCTTACCAAATACGAACTTCCGGTTCCAAACGGATTCCGGATTTTTCAAACACGATATCCGAAACATTTTGCAACAGTGTCTTCACATCGGCAGCAGTTGCGTTGTCAATATTCACAGCAAAGCCGGCGTGTTTCGTGGAGATAGCGGCACCGCCAACCTGATAACCTTTCAGTCCGGCCTGTTCAATCAATGCTCCGGCATAGCCACCAACCGGACGCTTAAATGCAGAGCCGGCGGAAGGTAGTTCCAACGGCTGGGACGCAGAGCGTCTTGCCATCAGTTCCTTCATGGCTGCTTTTATCTCATGGACAGCCTTGGGGGTGAGCTTAAAAACCACACTGACAACAATTCCCCCGTTGTCTTCCAAAATGCTGTGACGGTAGGAAAAATCCATTTCCTGCGCGGTATAGGTGGCCAAATTTCCATTTCTGTCCATTACATCCACACTTTCGCAGATGTGACAAATTTCGCCGCCGTATGCACCGGCATTCATATACACGCCACCGCCTACTGTGCCGGGGATTCCGTGGGCAAATTCCATGCCGCCCAGTCCCAAATTTGCTGCAAAGACCGCCGCACGGGTCATTGTCACGCCGGCCGCAACTCGGATCCGGGTTTCATCCAGCCGTTCCATGCCGTCCATGCAGTCTTTCAGGCAAATGACCATACCGGACAATCCGTCATCCGGGGCAAGTACGTTGGTACCTGCTCCCAGAATCGTAGCTTCTATATTTGCTATTTTGCAGGCACGCAAAATATCCGCAAGCTCCTGGGCATTTTTCGGAAATGCCATAACTTCCACATTTCCGCCAATACGGAAGGATGTGTGCTTGGCCATAGTTTCCGTAAAACTCAGGTCAATTTTTGGCAATAAAGTAAGAATTTTCTGCTGAAAAAGGGTTAAATCAGTCATAAACGCCTCCGGGTGTATGATTACAAACAGTATACCATAGCACAGCCGTTTTTGCAATCATTTTGGGATGATTTTTGTAACCTTTTTCGCATATGCGAACATGTGTTCTTATTGTATCACAACATGCAAAACGTGTCAACATAAAGAAAACGGACGGCAATTGCCGTCCGTTCAATTTATTTACTTTTCTACGATCTCCAAGATCTCCATGGGGCATGCCTTGACACAGATGCCGCAGGCGATGCACTTGCTGGCGGTGCTGCCTTCCTTCAAAACCATGACCTTCATGGGGCAGGCTTCCACACACTTGCCGCAGGAAACGCAAAGCTTCTTATTGATCATGTACACGCCGGTCTTGGGGTTCTGGGTGATTGCGCCATGTTCACAAGCCTTTTCGCATTTTCCGCATTGGATGCAGGTCATCGGCTTTGCGCCGGCGCCCTTTGCAACGATCTGAATGCAGGAATAGTCGGGGTGGAATTCCTTGTAGAAAGCATTGGAGCAAGCCTGAACGCATTCCAAGCAAGCCATACATTCTGTACCCTTTTTAACGGTGAGTTTCTTCATAACTGAGGATTCTCCTTTATGTAATCTTTATCTTCTTTATTATATCGCGATTTTACAAAATAGCAATGGTAATTTCAAAAAATCATGAAATTTGGTTGTTTTTTCCTGTCTAAATTGATCTGTGACGGCAATACTAAGCCTGTAATCTGAACAACAGGAGGTAAATCCATGAAAAAATTTGCAATCATTACGATTTGCTTTGTGCTTTGCTTGGGCCTTATGACTGCTTGCCGCGGCAACAGTACGGAAGAAACCGCCCCCAGCACAAATGCTTCTACCCAACCTACTACAACTCCCACGACGGCAGCAACCCGTCCCAGCACCGCACCTGCAACCAGCTCCACAGCTCCCAGCGATAACGGTATGATCGACGGAAACGGCGATGCAGCCGGTCAGAGCGGTAAGGTTGGCAGACGTCCCTAAGGGTCAGGCAATTGCCTGACCTACATAATCACAAAATGGTAACATAACGTTGCAGATTCTTCTTGATCCGCTCCGCTGCTAAGAGGGCGTGTTCAATATAAGCATCACTTGCGGCACCCTCGGCATCCTTCCATGCTGCTGTAACAGTGGGGCCTGCGGAGATGGCGGCACCGTATCCGAAGCGGTCAAAGGCCAAGCTGGCGTTTTTCATATTTCCGCTGGGATAATCCAGACCGTCAACAAGGATAAACATATGCTTATATTGTGTGCGGAGATTTCGCAAGCTATCCGGTGAGCCGGCGCTGGAAACTGCGCAGATACGGGAGTAATTACATTTTGTGAAGATGGATTCACCAAAACGGTTCACAAGCTCCGCAGCAGCACCCTGCACCAAACGCATGCCCGTGAGCAGATCCTGCAATTCCGATGCAGACTTATTGGCAGAGCGCACCACGACAAACAAATCCTTGTCCCCCTTCGCACAGGAAGGCACAAAGGGCTTGATGGCA
>JAZORJ010000126.1:0-4901 GCA_045656525.1 Faecousia sp.
GGTTTTCTTCATAATATTGGCCTTGGTGACAATGCTCACCCGGTTCTTGCCGTTTTGCTTGGCATAGTCAAAGGCAGCCTTGGCGATCCGGCGTGTGCCGAAATCCGTGGTTACCTTGAAATCCACTGCCATGCCGGGCAGACTCACGCCCCGGCTTCCCAGAACATACTCACCCTCGGTATTTTCCCGATAGAAGATCCAGTCGATCCCCTCCTCCGGAATGGAGACCGGCCGCACATTGGCGTACAGATCCAGTTCCCGACGGAGAGTCACATTCGCGCTCTCCATCGTACCGCCCATGGGAGTAGTGGTAGGACCTTTCAGCAATACATCACAGGACTTGATTGCGTCCAGTACATCTTCGGGAACGGGTTTGCCCAAGGCCAGTCGGTTTTCAATGGTCAAACCCTCGATTTTTTTCAGAACGATCTTGCCGCTTCCGATCTCGTCAGCCAGCAGATTTTGCAGAATCTGCTCCGCTTGCGCCATGATCAGCGGACCGATGCCGTCGCCATCGATTAAACCAACGATGATCTTGTCCATCTTGGAGAAGTCCTTCTTCTCCTCGTTGGCATTGGCAATACGCTGTTGCTGTTCTTCTAAAAGTACACGAAACGCCTCACAGGCTTGTTGAATATCCATTATAATCCGCCCTCTCCAATGTATTTCAGCAGACCGCCGGCCAGCAGGATCTCTCTCTGCCGCTTGGTCAGATCGCACCGCAGCGTGATTTTCTTTGCGTCCGCTGTGGCCGTCAGGACACCGTCTTCCATGCCCTTATGGATATTTCCCAGTGTCAGCGCAGCACCCTGTTCCAATACATCGTAGTCAGCGGCATCCGCCAAAGTCAGCGGCAAAATGCCGGCGTTGATCAGGTTCGCCACATGGATTCGGGCGAAGCTCTTGGCAATCACACAGCGCACGCCCAGATACATGGGCACCAGCGCCGCATGCTCCCGGGAGGAGCCTTGACCGTAGTTTTCGCCGCCCAAAATGATGCCGTTTTCCGTAGCCTTTGCCCGCTCCGGGAACGCAGGATCGCAGACCTCAAAGCAGAATTTGGACAGGAACGGAATATTGGATCGGTAGGGCAGGATCTTTGCGCCGGCGGGCATAATATGGTCGGTGGTGATGTTGTCGCCCACTTTCAGCACAACTGCTCCTGCAATTCTGTCTTCCATGGTTTTACCCACAGGAAATTCCTTGATATTCGGACCACGGAGGACCTGTGCGGATTTTGCCGCTTCTTCGTCCAGCGGCATCAGCACGCCGGAATCGTCGATGGCGAACTGCTCCGGCATAGTGATGGCCGGCTGCACATCCAGAGTCATGGGATCGGTAATATAGCCAGCCAACGCAGAGGCTGCCGCCGTTTCCGGAGAGACTAAGTACACCTGTCCGTCCCGAGTGCCGGAACGGCCAAGGAAATTGCGGTTAAAGGTACGCAGGCTCACGCCGCCGGAATTGGGGGAGAAGCCCATGCCGATACAGGGACCGCAGGCGCATTCCAACAGCCGGGCGCCGCTGGCCAGAATATCTTCCAGCGCACCGCATTTTGCCAGCATGGACAAAACCTGCCGGGAACCGGGAGAAATGGACAGGCTCACATGGGGCGCAATGCGCTTGCCTTTCAGGATCGCCGCCACTTTCAAAAGGTCTGCCAAGGAAGAATTGGTACAAGAGCCGATGCAAACCTGATCGACTTTAATTTCATGCAATTCTGCCACGGTTTTTACATTATCCGGGCTGTGGGGGCATGCAATCCGGGGCGTCAGTGCGGACAGATCAATATCGATGATCCGATCATAAACTGCGTCCTCGTCGGCAAAAATCGGAGTGTAGTCCCCTCCTCTGCCCTGCGCCGTCAAAAATGCCTTGGTCACTTCGTCAGCCGGGAATACAGATGTGGTAGCACCCAACTCTGCACCCATATTGGTAATGGTTGCACGCTCAGGGACGGACAGTGCCGCAACGCCAGGGCCGCCCCATTCGATGATGGCACCCACGCCGCCCTTAACGCTGAGAATCCGCAAAATCTCCAAGCTGATATCCTTAGCCGTTACACCGGGGCGCAAAGTACCTGTCAGGTTCACCCGGAACATCTTGGGCATGGTGATATAGTAAGCGCCGCCGCCCATGGCCGCCGCCACATCCATACCACCTGCGCCAAAGGCCAGCATACCCAAACCGCCGGCGGTGGGGGTGTGGCTGTCAGAGCCGATGAGGGTCTTGCCGGGCTTGCCAAACCGCTCCAAATGCACCTGATGGCAGATACCGTTACCGGGACGGGAGAACCGTACGCCGTACTTTGCCGCCACAGTCTGCAAATATTGGTGATCGTCGGCATTTTCAAAACCGCATTGCAAGGTATTGTGATCCACATAGGCAATGCTGAGTTCTGTCTTGACTCGGGGAATATTCATGCCTTCCAGTGCCAAATAGGCCATGGTACCGGTGGCATCCTGTGTCAGCGTCTGGTCAATGCGCAATGCCACTTCGCTGCCGGTGGTCATCTCCCCGGAAAGCAAGTGGGCAGCAATAATTTTTTGTGCAATGGTCTTACCCATGTTGATAGCACCTCTCGATCATGTTCTTTTTCGCCCGCTCAATGTGCTCGGTAATCAATTGTGCCGCCAAGTCCGCATCTCCGGAAAGGATGGCATTGCAAATTGCCTTATGCTCCTGAATAGAGTGGGTCAGCCGATTCTTATCCTCAATGGATATTCTGCGGTAGCGCTGGGATTTTCTGTGCAGCGGAATGAGTGCATCCCGCAAAACAGGCCGATCCGCCAGATTATAAATCGTATCATGGAACTGATCGTCCATTTTTCGCAGATTGTCAATATCCTGCTTTTCATAATAGAAATCCTGCAATTGGCTGATCTGCTGCAATTCCCGTTTTCCTTCGTCCGTCAGGTTTTTGGTGGCATGGTACGCTGCCAGTCCCTCAATGCGCTGACGAATCTCCATGATATCCACCAGATCTTCCATGGTGATACCCAAAACCACAGAGCCCTTGCCGCTTTCTGCAATCAGCCGTTCCTGTTCCAGTCGACGGAGCGCTTCCCGGATGGGGGTGCGGCTCACACCCAGCTGCTCCACCAGCTTCAACTCTGTCAATATCTCGCCCCGGGGATACACACCGGTGATGATATCTTCCTCTAACTTTTCAAACACCTGAGTAGCCAGGGAAATCGATTTAAATTCCGCCATAGTGTACCTCCTGTCAAGCGTGGAAACGGCCCGGGGCCAATTCCTCGATCTTCTCTTCCAATTCCTGTCTGGACATCATCGTCTGCCGTTCCTGCTCATACTGCTCATCCACCCAAGCTTTCAGGGCAACCACCAGCGGATCGTGCTTGGTGATCTCCTGCTCACCGCTGAGGTGATAATTGCCATTGATCCAGTAGGCAATACCGGCCAAGCCGGAGGTTTTGCTGATTTCCACCGTTGCTCTCCGATTCAGAAGCTTTTCCGTATCGAAAATCGTATAGATCTCCGCATCTTTCAGCAAGCCGTCCGCATGGATGCCCGCCCGGGTGGAATTGAAGTTCCGACCCACGAAGGGGGTCATCACCGGGATGTTGTAACCGATGTCTTTCTGGAAATAGTCTGCAATCTCCGTAATTACAGTGGGATCCATACCATCCATAGAGCCACGCAAAGATGCATATTCAAACACCATCGCTTCCAGAGGAATATTGCCGGTACGCTCACCCACACCCAACAAGGAACAGTTGACTGCGCAGGCGCCGTACAGCCATGCGGTAGACGCATTGGCCACCGCTTTGTAAAAATCGTTATGGCCGTGCCATTCCAGACATTCGCTGGGAACATCGGAATAGTGCTGCAAGCCGTAAATGATACCGGCAACACTTCGAGGCATAGCCGCCTCGGTGTAGGGCACGCCGTAGCCCATGGTGTCACAGGCCCGGATCTTCACGGGGATTCCCGCTTCCTGAGAAAGGCGTTGCAATTCATTAACGAAAGGCACAACAAAGCCATAGAAATCTGCCCGGGTAATGTCCTCCAAGTGACAGCGGGGCACAACACCGGCTTCAAACGCGTCCTTGATGGTGCCCAGATAGTGATCCAGCACCTGCTGACGGGTCATTTTCATCTTTTTGAAAATATGATAGTCACTGCAACTGACCTAAATGCCCGTTTCCTTGATGCCAAGATCCCGAACCAAACGGAAATCCTCTTTACTGGCACGAATCCAGCTGGTGATCTCCGGGAATTTCAGGCCCAGCTCCATACATTTCTCAACCGCTTGACGGTCTTTCTTACTATAAATAAAGAACTCTGTCTGGCGGATGATGCCATAGGGGCCGCCCAGTTTGGACAGAAGCTTATATATATTGACGATCTGCTCAACAGTATAGGGTTCTACGGACTGCTGACCATCCCGCAAAGAGGTATCTGTGATCCAGATTTCCTCCGGCATGTTCATAGGCACCCGGCGATGGTTGAAGGTCACCTTGGGGGTCGTGCCGTAATCATAAATCTCCCGGTGCAGATTGGGTTCTGCTACATCCTGCAAAGAATACTTGTAGGACTTCTGCTCCAAGAGGTTGGTTTTTCCGGAAATTTCAATCATAGGGAAGCCTCCTTTTTAGCTTGTATAATTGTATACAATTATACAACTATATGCACATTTGTCAACCCTTTGTGGACATTTTATTTGTTCTGATATATAGAAAAAAGCACCGCATCAGCGGTGCTTTTTGGTCATTTATCCTTTTTCGTAAACAAACGGGCAATTCTTTCGTTATTTCCCTTGATGTCTCCAAAGTACAGGGAGATTGCCGCCCCCAGCAGCACAAAGGCGATGGCCGCCATGCCCATACCAAAAGTTGTGATGGTACAGCTGGGCCCCATGACCACCGTGGGGATGATAG
>JAZORJ010000127.1:0-2674 GCA_045656525.1 Faecousia sp.
CAAAAGCCCCATATCCTCGAAAACAAGGAGGGTCTTACGGGTAACACCCATGATCTTTGTTATCTCTCCGATTTGGAATAATGAATCGCCGTGTTTTTTCATCTCATATTACCTCAAATTATTTCCCACAAATTTCAAAAAATCTATTGACTTGACCCCTAAGGGACGATTTATAATCATAGTGTACCAAAGATTGGGCGGTTTTGCAAGCGCTTATTGAAAGTGAATGCCCATTTTTGGAAAGCAAATACTATAAAAATAATTAGGAGTGAAGAAAATGAAGAGAGTTATTGCTTTGTTACTGGCTCTGGTGCTGAGCCTGTCCCTGGTCGCCTGCGGTGGCCCCGATGCGCAGCCTGCTATCGATGCTTACAACAAGCTGGCTGAGAATTACAACACCTTCGTTGAGCAGGAAAATGAGAACCTGGATTCCTGGGCTGAAGAGGACATTGAGTACATGAACGAGATTGCCGCAGTTATCACTGAGTACGGCACTAAGCTGAGCGGTGATACTGAGTTTACCCAGGAACAGATCGACGAGATGGTCGAAATGTTCAATGAGTTCAATGCAGTGATCGAGGAATACTTGAAGGGTTAATCCGATCCTATATTCTCCTCATGTAACTGAGACGGATGTGCTTGTTCGCGTCCGTCTCTTCTTCCACTCGGGGAAAGCGTTTACACAGCGACAAACCAGACATTTTCACAAAGGAGTATGTATTTATGAAAAAACTCTTTGCATTCTTTTTGGCGTTAGTGATGTGTTTCTCCCTTGCTGCCTGCGGTGGAGAGGAGACAACACCTGCTAATACAAATACACCGGCAACCAATGGTCCTGCAGTAAGCAACCCCGGTGGTGGAAGCTGGGCGGTATACTGGTATCTCTGCGGCAGTGATCTTGAAACCAACTACGGCTGTGCCACCACAGACCTGCAGGAAATGCTGGAAATCAAACTTCCCGAAAATGTGAATGTAGTGATTCAGACCGGCGGTGCCAATGTTTGGCAGAATGAGCAGATGGATGCATCCAAGCTGCAGCGCTGGCTGTATAACAGCGAAGGTTTGCAGCTGATCCACGAGGAAGCTGCTGCCAATATGGGCGATGCGCAGACCTTGTATGATTTCCTGTCCTTTGCCAATACCAATTATCCCGCCGATAAGGTGGCCGTTACTTTCTGGAATCACGGCGGCGGATCTGTCTCCGGCGCAGCATTTGACGAGATCTACGGCTTGGACTCTCTGGATCTTGCCGAGATGTATCAGGCATCCGATGCTGTTTGGCCTGCCAACAAGGAAAATCCTGCCTTGGAGCTGGTAGGTTTTGATACCTGTCTGATGGCTACCATCGATGTGGCTGCCGTTTTTCAGAACTTCTCCAAGTATCTTGTAGGCTCTGAGGAAGTGGAGCCGGGTAACGGCTGGCTCTACTCCGGCTGGCTGGGTGCATTGGCGGCTGACCCCACTATGGATGGTGACGATTTGGGTATCGCCATCTGCAATACATATTTTGAGGGTTGCGACGCCGTTGGCACGCAGGACCAGGCAACTTTGTCTGTAACCGACTTAACTAAGCTGACTCCGCTGTTGGAGGCTTATGAGTCCTTTGGTGAGGAAGCCTTTGTAGCGGCTGCTCAAGACCCCAGTTTCTTTGCACAGCTGGGTCGTGCCGCAGCGCAGAGCGAAAACTACGGTGGCAACACCAAGGAGCAGGGCTACACCAATATGGTGGACCTGGGACATTTGGCACGGCAGACCGCATGGATGCTTCCCTCCGCCCAGAGCGTTTCCGATGCTCTTGCAGGTTGCGTGATCCATAAGGTAGGCGGCATTTACCGCGCTGAGGCCACCGGTCTTAGCTGCTACTACTCCTATAATGGCGATATTGCTGACTTTAACGGCTACATCGGCGTTGGTACCGGCATTGCCTTTAAGCATCTGTATGCCTACGGACTCACCGGTGAGATGGCAGCCGGCGGCGACGAGTACTTGGCTTCTCTGGACATTCAGAGCCTGCCTGAGATTGTCACTTTGGCAGATATGAACTGGGACGGAGCACCCCTGGATGTCAACGATGAAGGCTCTGCTTTCTTAACCCTTAGCAGCGATGCCAATGATATTCTGGCTGGTATCGGCTTCCAGCTGTTCTATGTGGATGAAGCAAACGATCAGATGATGCTGCTGGGCACTGACAACGACATCACCGCCGACTGGGAAAAGGGCGTGTTCTACGACAACTTCCGTGGTGTATGGGGTGCAATCGACGGCCATTTGGTCTATATGGAGCTTTCCTTTGCCGGCGATGACTACAACCTCTATTCCGTACCGATTCTGCTGAATGGTGAAGCTTACAACCTGCAGGTTGCTTATGACTTTACCGCTAAAGCCTGGAACATTTTGGGCGCATCACAGGGTCTGGAAGAATCCGGTATGGCAAGCAAGGAATTGCGCTTGCTGGCAGAAGGCGATGTAATTACTACCATTTGGAAGGTCGCCTCCTACAGTGGGGACGATGACTTTGAAATGTATGCCGCTGAGGAACTTACTGTTACCGCTGAAACTTCCTTTGGCGAAGCAGCTCTGTTCGACGGCAGCTACGCTATGGTCTTTGAAATGTGGGATGCGGCAGGCAACTATGCCTATTCTGATAAGGTTACCTTCGACTGCGAAGACGGCG
>JAZORJ010000128.1:0-5432 GCA_045656525.1 Faecousia sp.
GCAAAGTTTATTGACGAATTCTCCGACCGTATTTTGTATGGCTGCGATATTTGTCTGGCCACGAATACTAACTTCGCATTTGGATTTGACGCATTCCTGACGCAAATGCGAGCCGACGGTATGATCAGTGAGGAAAATTACTACAAGATCGTCCGTGGCAACGCCATCAAACTCTTAAAACTCGAAGAAAATAAATAACGGAGGAAATAATTATGAGTGAATTAGCATTATTGGGCGGTACCCCTGTATTTACCGAGAAAGCACCCCAGGAGCTGTTCAAGTGGCCCATCATCACCCAGGAAGACCTGGATGCCGTAAACTATGTTACTGTAAACAACCGTTTCTCCGGTACTGAGATCACAACTGCATTTGAAGAAGAATTTGCCCAGTGGCAGGGCCGCAAGCACGCTGTTGCATTTACAAACGGCACCATGTCTCTGGCTGCAGCTATGTTTGCCGTAGGTCTGGGCAAGGGCGACGAAATCATCTGCCCCACCAAAACCTATTGGGCAAGTATCGCACAGGCTGTTCAGTTTGGCGCAAAGCCGGTTTTCTGTAATATTAAGGAAACCTTCGAAATGGATCCTGCCGACATCGAGCATCGCATCACATCTCGCACCAAGGCCATCATGGTCGTACATTACATGGCATATCCCTGCGATATGGATGCCATCATGGACATTGCCAAACGTCATAACCTGTATGTGATCGAAGACGTTTCCCACGCACACGGCTCTTTGTATAAGGGTAAAAAGTGCGGTAACTTCGGTCATGTCGCTGCCATGTCCATGATGAGCCAGAAGCTGTTTGCCGCCGGTGAGATGGGCATGCTGGTCACAGACGACACCAAGCTCTACGAAAGAGCAATGGCCTACGGTCACTATGAACGCAACAACGACAATCTGATTCACGAATCTGAGGAGCTGAAAGACTATTTCCATATGCCCCTTGGTGCTGTGAAGGGCCGTGTCAATCAGCTTTGTGCAGCACTTGGACGGATTCAGCTGAAATATTTTGATGAGCGCTGTGCTGAAATCAACCGTGCCATGAACTATCTTCTGGACGGTCTGGAAGGTTTGCCCGGCATCAAGCCCCGCCGTCCTGACGCATCCGAAGGCTCTACCATGGGTGGTTTCTACGCTCCCAAGCTGATTTATAAACCCGAAGAACTGGAAGGCCTTTCTTCTACTCGCTTTGCCGAGGCAATGCTGGCAGAATTTAATGGTTCCAGCCCCTGCAGCGCAAAATCCAACTACTGTCTGCACAACCATAAATATTTCTACAGCTTCGATCCCCAGGCCTCCACTGCACCCAAGTCCGATCCGGATGAAATCGATCACTCCCTGGATGCCTCGGAGAAAATGTACTGCGTTTCTATCCCCTGGTTCAAGCATTTCGACAAAGAGTGGATTGACCGTTACATCAGTGTATATAAAAAGGTACTTGCAAACTACAAGGATCTGCTGGAAGGCGACGAAAACCGTCTGGAAGGCGACTGGTACGGTTCTGACTACGACAAGCACTACACCAAGAAATAATTCCATAATTAAGGTCACCGGGCAATCCGGTGACCTTTTTTGCCTAACCAACAACCAAAAAGCCTTTAAAATGTCAATATTGTATTCAAACATCACAATATCGGCCATTGTTTTGTGCCGCTGGCAATGATATAGTAATACCATCAAAAATCAAACGGAGGTAACCATTATGAGCAAATTAGCATTATTGGGCGGAGAGCCTGTATTTGCCAATAAGAAAGCACCGGAAGACCTGTTCAAGTGGCCCATCATCACCCAAGAGGATATCGATGCCGCAGTGGATGTCATCGTAAACAACAAGTTCTCCGGCACTGATCTCACCACAAAATTTGAAGAAGAATACGCCAAGTGGCAGGGCAGAAATTTCGGTCTTGCCTTTACAAACGGCACCATGGCTCTGTCTGCTGCCATGTTTGCCATTGGTCTGGGCGAGGGCGATGAGATCATCTGCCCCACTAAGACCTATTGGGGCAGTGTTTCTCAGGCTGGCTGCTTCGGCGCGAAAGCCGTCTTCTGCAACCTCGACGAAGTGATGAATATCGATCCCAAGGACTTGGAGCGCTGCATCACCCCCCGCACCAAGGCGATCGTGGTGGTGCATTATATGGCATACCCCTGTGACATGGATCCCATTATGGAAATCGCCAAGAAGCACAATCTTTATGTCATTGAGGACGTGTCTCATGGTCACGGTTCCATGTACAAGGGCAAAAAGGTAGGTACTTTCGGTCACATTGCCGCCATGTCTATGATGTGTCAGAAGGGCTTCGCCGCTGGCGAGCTGGGCATGCTGGTCACCGACGACCGCAAGCTCTATGAAAGAGCGCTTGCCTACGGACACTACGAGCGCAACAACGACAACTTCATTTTGGAAGCTGACGAGATCAAGGGCTATTACCATATCGCCCTGGGCGGCGTGAAGGGCCGTGCAAATCAGCTTTGCGTCGCCCTTGCCCGTGGCCAGTTGAAACATTATGACGAACGCTGTGTAGAAATCCGGCGGGCACTAAACTATTTCTACGATGCGCTGGAAGGTCTGCCCGGCATTAAACCCCGTCGTCCCGACGCAGCCGAAGGTTCTCATCTGGGCGCATGCTACTGCCCCAGACTGGTTTACAAGCCCGAAGAACTGGAAGGACTTTCCGCAGCTCGCTTTGCCGCAGCTGTAAGTGCAGAATTTAACGGCTCCAATAAGTGTGGTTCCGGTGCAAACTTCAACTTGCATAACCACAAGTATTTCAGAACCTTCGATTTCTTCCACTCCACGGAGGTCAAGCCCGATGACGGCGTATACGACCATGCGCTGGACGCATCGGATAATATCTACTGTATCTCCGTGCCTTGGTTCAAGCACTTTGAGCAGGAGTGGCTCGACCTTTACATCGCCGCATATAAGAAGGTAGTAGATAACTATCAGGATCTGCTGGAAGGTGATGAAAATCGCATAGAAGGTCAGTGGTACGGTTCCGACTACGATAAGGACTACACCAAAAAGATAAAATAATTCCATTATTTCGAAAAGTCACCGGTTCTGCCGGTGACTTTTTATATATCTTTCCTTAAGAAATTCTTAATTTTGCCTTTTCTGGGATATTTGCTATAATGGAGTCGAAAATGAAAAATTTGTGAACAATAGGAGGAATCCGCACCATGGAACTCTGGTCACCTGCCCACATCAAAACCCTTCTCCCCGCTATGGGAGTCATGCTCCTGCTGAGCATCTTACTGCGTGTATTATTAGGTAAAAAGGATTTGAAAATCCGCATGATCCCTGTGCAGATCATCGCAGTGATTTTGCTGGCTTTGGAAGTCGGCAAGCAGGTTGTTTCCTTCTCCCGTGGATATGATCTTTACCACATCCCCCTGCACTTCTGCTCCATATTGCTGTTTACTCTCCCCGCTATGGCTTTTTATAACGGAAAATATGTTCAGCAGGTCCGCGCTGTGGGAACCGCTATCTGCGGTGCAATTTTCTGGCTGACCGCAATTTATCCCTGTCTGATTTACAGTGCTGGGAATATTGAAGGCTTTTTCACAAACTATCTGGATGCCCACACTGTTTTGTTCCACAATCTTGCCATGCTGGCGTTTATGCTGATCGTTGCACTGGATCTCCATGCACCGGCAGACAAGGGCGAGCACAAGCTCATTATTGTCTTCTTGACCGCATTCTGTGTCCTTGCTGCTGTCATGTCTCAGCTGTTGGAGACCAATTATGCCGGCTTCTACCACTGCAATGTACCTCCTATTGAGGAGTTCCGCCTGATGCTCCAACCCATCATTGGCTACTGGCCTGCCCAGCTGATTTATGTAGGCGGCCTGACCGTGGTGCATTACGGCTTCGTGATCGGATTCTACTGCCTGTATAAAGTGATCCGTCGCCTGCTGACAAAGAAAGTACCCACCGCAGTTTAATTTTCTTACAAAGCACCACCAAACCGGTGGTGCTTTTCATCTTGTATTGCGGTGAAAAGAATGCTATAATAGGTCGAGAAACGGAGTGATTTTATGATAGCGGTGTTTGTCAATGCAGCGGCTGTCATTTTGGGCAGTCTATTGGGCATTTTGCTTCACAAGCGACTGAAAGAGGAGCATACGAAAACCGTTGTTGCCTGTATGGGCATTTGTACCATGGTCATTGGTATGACCGGAGCCATCGCCACTTCCAATATCCTCATTGTCATCCTTTGTCTGGTGGCCGGTACTGTTATCGGCCAACTGCTGAAACTGGAACGGCGGATGGACGGTGCCGGAGATTGGCTGAAAGCCCGTGTTGCGAAAAAAAGCGGCAGCCGTTTTACGGAGGGATTTGTCACCGCAAGTCTGCTGTTCTGCGTTGGTTCTATGTCCATTATGGGCAGTTTTGATGCCGGTTTGCGGGGAAATTATGATATCATCTTCGCCAAATCGGTAATGGACGGCATTATGTCCGTCACATTTGCCGCCACTATGGGCATTGGTGTCGCCTTTGCGGCCGTAACCGTTATCATCTATCAGGGCGCTCTGACGCTGCTGGCCGGTGTGATGGAGCCGGTGCTGACACAATCCGTGATTACAGAAATGAGTGCCGTGGGCGGCGTAATGCTCATTGCAACAGGTATGAACATCATCGGTTTGACAAAAGAGCGCATTCAGGTGGGCAATATGCTCCCTGCGTTGATTTTCCCGGCCATTTGGTTTGCCATTGCCGGATTGTTTTAAGGAGAGAATTATGCCTATTATTGAATTGGACCCCAATCCCTCTCTGGAAGCCCAGAAGACCGCTCTGCTGGCACAGATTGCCCGGTTGGATGCACGGGAACCCGAGGATATGAACAGCGAAGAATACGACGCCTGGGCCGAGGAGCACGAGGAGCTGGAAGACCTGCTGGACGAGATTCAGGATCTTTTGGACGAGGTGTAATTTATGGCAAACTATGAACTTACTTTGGCACAGCCGGAAGACTTTTCCCGGGCGATGGATATTCTGAACGCCGGGCGGGAGTTTCAGCGTGAGCAGGGCTTCATCCAATGGCCGGATGGCTACCCGGATGAGGAAAGTGTCCGGGGCGATCTTCGGGACGGTCTTGGATATGTGCTGAAAGTGGACGGCGTAATTGCCGCTTATATGTATATCGGTTTTGACGGTGATCCCTCTTACCCTGCAATCAAAGGTGCATGGAAGCACGACGGCCCTTATGCGGTGGTGCATCGCATTGCCATTGCCCCGGAATTCCGCGGACAGGGTTTGGGAAGTGTCACTTTCCGTCTTGTAGAGGCGTTTTGTAAATCCAAAGGCTTCTATCTTCTGCGCATCGACACCGACGGCGCAAACAAACGGATGCAGCATGTTCTGGAAAAGAACGGTTTTTATTATTGCGGAACGGTGATTCAAGGCGGCGGTGACCGCTTTGC
>JAZORJ010000129.1:0-2920 GCA_045656525.1 Faecousia sp.
ACGCCTTGGTAAACGAGGGAAACATATTGTAACCACTGCTATCGAGCATCATGCCGTGCTGAATACCATGAAGGAGCTGGAAGCACAGGGCTTTGCGGTTACTTATTTGCAGCCGGATTCCATGGGCAGAATCACAGCCGATCAATTAAAGGCTGTATTGCGCCCGGATACCATCTTGGTTTCCGTAATGATGG
The DNA here is from genome assembly GCA_045656525.1 of Faecousia sp. GTDB lineage: Bacteria > Bacillota > Clostridia > Oscillospirales > Oscillospiraceae > Faecousia. The sequence continues at coordinate 195 of JAZORJ010000129.1, forward strand.
TCAATAATGAAGTTGGTTCTGTTATGCCCATTGGGAAAATGGCAAAACTTACCCACAAACTTTGCCCCAACGCGCTGTTCCACACCGATGCGGTGCAGGGTTTCTTGAAGATTCCTTTTGATGCGAAATCCTTGGGTGCAGATTTGATTTCCGTTTCCGCCCATAAGGTGCATGGACCGAAAGGGTGCGGTGCGCTGTATATCAGTTCAAAGCTGAAATCCTTCCCGGCGATGCTTCTTGGAGGCGGACAGGAAAGCGGCTATCGCAGCGGAACGGAGGGTACGCCTGCAATTTTTGGTTTTGCGGCTGCTTGTGAGGATGTGCGTGCTACTTTCGCGCAGGATATGGGTAAAGAAAAAGAGCTTTTGGAACTGATTGTCGATTCTTTGACACAGATGGATGGGGTTGTGATCAACGGTTGCCATGAAGCACCCCACATTCTATCAGTTTCCATCCCCGGCGTGCCTACCCAGAATTCCATCAATATTTTGCAGGATTCCGGTATTTGTGTCTCTGCCGGCTCTGCCTGTGCCAAGGGTCACAGAAGTCACACCTTGACCGCCATGGGCCTGTCTGCACAAATCATGGACAGTTCTTTTCGTATCTCCCTCAGTCGGGAGACAACGCAGGAAGATGTGAATGCTTTGCTTGCGGGTATTCAATCCATTCTTGATTGGAAAAACAGATAAATTACACCCCAGCCGATTGGCTGGGGTGTTTCGTGTTAAATTCGCTTGCCGCCGTAGTAGCCCTGATAATCATCAAAGAAGAATTGTGCGGCACGGCTCATTTTGATGCCGATTTGATCTCCCTTAAAGGACAGGCTGATTCCCATATTGCCTACATAAATATCATTTGCCCAAACACGAATGAACAGCTTGTTTTTCTCCACCCATGTTGCGTTTACCTGACATTTATAATAGATCCGTTTTTCCTCGTCCAGAAGTTGACTGCCATAGAAGGTCTCCGGGAAGTTGCAGGTAATTTCCTGTTCGGTGTCAAAAGGTAATTCCAAATTTACCCCGTTTTTCTCATAGCAAAGGCAGGTTCCGTTATCGTCCTTGCGAATGGATACCTTGGAAAAACCGCTGGGATTGGGATTGATCTCGTAGCTGACATTTGCAATTTCGTCAAGAATGTTTTCCTTAGCGGGAAGTCTGGGTGTCATTTCTTCACCCAGAATGTACTCATAGACACCGTCCACCAACTCGGCATACATATAGGGATTTCCCTGTACATCTGCGGTGCAGACGAATACCAGATCTTTTTCCGGATAGCCGATTGCAAACTGTCCGCCCAGGCCTTTAAAGAAGAAGCCACCGTTGGGAACCAAGCGAATCTGATATCCGTATCCCCGTTCAAGGTGGATGGCAGAAACATCATCATAATTGCAAATCAGAGGGGAGATGGCATCCACGCAGTACTGGGGATCCAGTAACTGCTGGCCTTTCCAGTTACCCTTGCGCAGAATCCAATATGCGACCTTGGCCATGTCCTCGGGAGTGATCAGCAAACCGGAGCCAGCCCACATATCGCCATCCGGACCGGCAACACAGGTGGTTTCAGGAGAAACGCCGATGATATCAAATTCCGGACGCAGGTAGGAAACAAAGTCCAGACCGGTCAGACGCTTGACAAGTGCACCCATGACATAGGATCCCGAGCTGTCATAGAAATAAAGCGTACCGGCAGGGTGGGTGGGCGTTGCATCAAAGTAGGAACGCACCCAGTCCTTTCTGTGCAGACCGTAGGTGGATGCGGAATAGCAGGTATTCATCATCAGCATATTGCGGATGGTGTTGTTTTCCAGATATTCCGGTAACTGACCCAGCTGAAATTCCTCCCGGAAATAATCCACGATCTTATCGTCCAGATTGATTCGTCCTTCGGTGTACAGTTTGCCAACGGCAATAGCCACAAAGGATTTGGTGGTGGAATAGGCACGGTGACGGGTTTGTGCATCGTAGGGCGTGAAATAATGAGCTTCCTGAACAGCATAATCGGAGTACAGGAGCGCACTGTGCAGACGAATTCCGCGGTTCTGCATTTTTTTGATGTACAGATCCAGACCGTATTTTTTATTCATAGGTAACACCTCGTTCTTATGTTTCTATATGCCAATATAGCACACAGGAGATATGATTTCAAGGCTTTTGTGAGAGGGATTTGAGTTGTATTTTGCCTGACGGCACAATTATGGATTGGCTCGATGGATTATTGATTTGCGCTTACAGGGCTAATGCCTGCAATCACAAATCAATGGATTTTCCCACGGCCTAAAAACATGCCCCCGGCATGTTTTCTTAACGGCCTTTCAAATCCTTTTTCTCACTCCGCCAAAAAGAAAAAGCACCCCGCAGGGTGCTTTCTTTTTGGCGGAGTGAGAGGGATTTGAACCCTCGCGCGCTGTTTAGACGCCTACTCCCTTAGCAGGGGAGCCCCTTCGGCCTCTTGGGTATCACTCCGAATAAAAGATATTTTTGATTGCCAAAGTATTCTAGCATATGGTGCATTGTTTGTCAAGCATGAAAGTGCATATCCGTTGAGAAATTCAAAAGTAAGGCCCAGCCAATTCGGCCGGGCCTGCGATATTACAGGGTATTCAGAACCTCGTTGATACGAGCCAAGGAACGATCCTTGCCCAGAATCTGCATCACAGTATACAGATCAGGGGAGTTGGTCTGGCCGGTTACAGCCTGACGGATAAAGGTGGACACATCCGCTAC
>JAZORJ010000130.1:0-15605 GCA_045656525.1 Faecousia sp.
GGTATGGCGGTGGCACTGTTCATCGTATACAGCGGTGTGATGGCGGCAAAGGAGACCATCAGTCCCCTGCTGGGAGAAAGCGCAAGCCCGGAATTGCAGGAGCGGATCGAGGACTATGTCCGCAGTCAGCCGAAAGTGCTGGGCTTTCACGATTTGATGGTGCATGACTACGGCCCGGGTCAGCGGTTTGCAACCCTCCATGTGGAAATGGACAGAGGGGAAGATCCCCTCACCTGCCATGAGCTGATCGACGATATGGAACGGGAGTGCTATCAAAACCACGGGGTGCATCTGGTCATCCACTATGACCCGGTGGTGACGGACGACCCGGAACTGAACCGATTCCGCACTGCCTGCGAGGAATTGCTGGGGTCGCTGGATTCCCGGCTGCACCTGCACGATTTTCGCATGGTGCAGGGCGATTCCCATACCAATCTGATTTTTGATGTGGCCTTGCCACAGGATTTGACCGGCCGGGAGTCGGAGATTACGGCCCATCTGGAAGAGACCCTCACAAAGCAAGAGGGCAAGCGCATCTATGCGGTCATTACTTACGACCCCGAGGCCTTTAATCTGCCCGTAACGGAGTAAAAAACCCTCCCCCGGGGGGAGGGTGGCCGAACGAAGTGAGGTCGGGTGAGGAACGGCGGCAGAACCGACATAGGAATAGGCCTATACAGTGGTAGTTGACCAACATTACTGCCCGCATTCCTCATCCGCCCCAGTGTGCGCACTGGGGCACCTTCCCCTCGGGGGAAGGTATAAAAACCCCACCTCTGGGGAGGGGATTACGCCTGCGGCGTGGTAAAAATAGTTAAGGAGATTACTATGAACAACTATTTCGACTTACATTTTGATATAAAAGAAATCAACGCCATTTCCAATCTGGGTCTTGCCCACATCGGAGATGGGGTGTATGAACTGATGTGCCGCAGTTATTTGTGCTGCAAGGGCGACAAGACGGTAAAAAATCTGCATAAGGACTCCGTGCAGATGGTCAAAGCCCCCACACAGGCGGCCTATGCGGAAAAGCTCCTGCCCCACATGACGGAGCAGGAAAAGGACTGGTTCCGTCGGGGCAAAAATGCCCACTCCCACGCCGCACCCAAGTCCGCAACCCCCCAGCAGTACGCCAAGGCCACCGGCTTAGAGACCCTGTTCGGCGCGCTGTATCTGTCCGGTCAGACAGACCGGCTTAACGAATTGTTTGCCATTATGGTGGAGGAATAACCATGGCCTTTGATGCGTTTTATTTGTCGGCGGTGCTGGATGAAGTCCGTACGCTTTCCGAGCCACGGGTGGAGAAGATCCACCAACCGGCCCGGGATACGGTGATTCTCCACCTGCGCCATCGGGAGGGTCGATGCAAGCTGCTGTTTGCTATGAATCCCACCGCTCCCCGTCTGCACCTGACCGCCGCCAACCCGGAAAATCCCCCGGAGCCACCCATGTTCTGCATGCTTTTGCGGAAGCACCTGTCCGGTGGACGGCTGATTGATATTTTCCAGCCGCCCATGGAGCGGTGCGCTGTTTTCACCTTTGAGTGCATGGACGAAATGGGCGATTTGGTGCAGCGCAAGCTCATTGCGGAGCTGATGGGAAGAACCTGCAATCTGTATCTTTTGTCCCCGGAGGGGCGGATCATCGACTGCCTGCGGCGCATCGGTTTGGACGAATCGACCAAGCGGCAGGCATTGCCGGGCCTTTACTATCAAGACCCGGAGCCGGTGACGAAAAAGAATCCGCTGGAACTGGCAAAGGAATGTTATGTAAACCTACTTTCCCAACCCGGCCCGGATATTTTGGCCGACCGGCTGATGGATACGCTGGGCGGCCTGTCTCCGCTGATCTGCCGGGAAGCGGCTCTGTTTGCCGCAGGGGATGTGGATGCCCGGCTGGAAAATTTGGACACCGAAGAAACAGCAGAGAAAATTGCGCTGTTTTTTGAAGAACATCTGCATCGTCCCGCTCCTTATTACTACACGCAGAACGGCACGCCCAAGCAGTTTGCCTTCTGCCCCATCCGTCAGTACGGGGATTGCGCCCGAGCAGAGGATTTTTCCGGTCTTCTGGATATGTTCTACACCGTTCGTGACCGGAACGATGCCATGCGGCAAAAAAGCCAGTCGGTGCGCAAGACGGTGCAAAATGCCTGCACCCGTCTGACCCGGAAAATCGCCATTCAGGAAAAAGAACTGGCCGCTACCTACGACCGGGAGCGCCTGCGCCAGTTGGGTGATATCCTCACCGCAAATCTTTATAAGATGGTAAAGGGACAGACCGTTGTGCAGGTAGAGGACTTTTACGACGAGGATATGAAGACCATCGAAGTGCCTCTGTCCCCCCTGCTGTCGCCCCAGCAAAATGCGGCCAAATTCTACAAGGATTACACCCGTATGAAAAATGCGGAAAAGGAGCTGACCCGGCAGATCGAGCTGGGCGAAACGGAGCTTACCTACCTGAAAAGCGTGCTGGACGAGCTGAACCGGGCGGACAGCGATCAGGCCTTGGAGGAAATCAAGCAGGAACTGCAGGCCGGCGGCTATCTGCGCCCGGATGCCGGGAAAAAGCGGATCAAAACGGGAAAACTGCCCCCTCTGCGGTTTGAATCCACCGACGGATTTCCTATTTTTGTGGGAAGAAACAACCGGCAAAATGAGGAATTGACCTTTAAATCCGCACGAAAGGACGATATTTGGCTTCATGCGTCGAAAGTCCACGGAAGCCATGTGATCATTGCCTGCGCCGGGCAAAATGTGCCGGACGACACCATCACCCAAGCGGCCCAACTGGCGGCCCACTATGCCGAGACCACCGGCGGTCAGAACATCCCCGTGGATGTGACCCCTGTCCGGCAGGTGAAGAAAATCCCTAACGGAAAGCCGGGCATGGTGATTTATCACACCTATAAAACCGTCATCGTCAATCCCTACCCGGACATCGTGGTGGACGCGCTGAACGCGGAGAAAAAATAAGCCTTCCCCTATTCTGTCATCGCGAGCCAGTGACCGATGTCACTGGCGTGGCGATCCCCCGGACGTTCCGGAAACCTATGGGGATTGCCACGTCACCCCTTCGGGGTTCCTCGCAATGACATTCTTAAATTTATACTACCAATTCTTAAACAAATGTGTTATAATACCCCCAAGAGGTGAACGAAATGGAAGAAAATAAGGATTTGGAACAAGTCAGCGCCGAAGAAATGAATGCTGAGGTTTTGAAAAAGGACACCTATGTCCCCCGGCCTAAGTGGCAGATCGTGGCCGCATGGATCGGCATCGCCATTGTAGCGGCGGGCTTCCTGCTGTACTGCTGGCATATTGCCACAGCCGGTGGCGTGTGATGCGGATACTGGGTATCGACCCGGGGTACGGCATCACCGGCTTCGGGGTAATCGAATCGGAGCGTGGGCAAAATAGGCTCATCACCTGCGGCGCTATTACAACCCCGGCGGGTATGGATTTTTCCGCCCGTTTGGAGATCATTTACGAGGATATGCGTCGCCTTTTGGCGGAGACCAAGCCGGATGCAGTTGCTATTGAAGAACTGTTTTTCGGACAAAATGTCACCACCGGCATCGGGGTTGCCCAGAGCCGGGGCGTGATCCTGCTGGCCATCCGTCAGGCCGGACTGGAAGTGACATCCTACAAGCCCATGCAGGTCAAACAGGCGGTGGTGGGCTACGGCAACGCCACCAAGCATCAGGTGCAGGAAATGACTAAGCGGCTTTTGGGGCTGAACGCCATGCCCAAGCCCGACGATGCGGCGGACGCCATCGCCATCGCATTGTGCCATGCAAGGGCAAGCACATCCCTGTTGGCACAAGCACAGAAGAAATGAAGAATGTCATTGCGAACCAGTGCGCACACTGGTGTGGCAATCCCCATAGGTTTCCGGAAATCCGGGAGATTGCCACGTCACCCCTTCGGGGTTCCTCGCAATGACAGCGTATTTTGGGAGGTTTTCCAATGCTCTACTATGTTTCCGGTGAAGTCACCGTTTTGGAACCCGGCCTTGCGGTCATTGACTGTGGCGGCGTGGGTTACGGCTGTCGCGTTACCGCTTACACCGCGGCACAACTGAAACTGAATCAAAATGCCCGGCTGTACATCACCGAATCCATCCGGGAGGATGCGTTCGACTTGTACGGCTTCATCAGCCGGGAGGAACAGCACTGCTTTGAACTGCTGACCTCCGTCAACAGCGTGGGCCCCAAGGCGGCTATGGCCATTCTGTCCGCCGGCGGACCCCAAAATCTGACGCTGGCCATCATGACCGGGGATGAGAAAATGCTCACCGCCGCTCAGGGCATCGGCAAAAAGATCGCCCAGCGGATTATTTTGGAATTGAAGGATAAAATCGGCGGCGGAAATGTGGAGCTGGACTTCTCTACCGGCCCTGCTGTGTCCGCACCCGCTCAGGGCGGCAATCTGGCTCTGGCCAATGCGGCATTGCAGGAATTGGGTTATTCCGCCGCAGAAGTGGCCGCCGCATTAAAGGGTGCAGACCCGGCGGCATCCACAGAAGAATTGGTCCGCCATGCACTCAGAGCCATGGTGATGAAAAATTGATAATTGAAAATGTAAAATTGAAAATTCTTTCTTCTTCAATTTTCAACTTTCCATTTTCCATTCAAAACTGGAGGTTTTTATGAGTTTAGAGTTCTCTCAAGAACTGGACAATCCCATTATCTCCCCCACCTTTGCGCCGCAGGACGCAGGAGAGATCGGTCTGCGGCCGAAACGGCTGTCGGATTACACCGGTCAGGAGAAGGCGAAGGGCAATCTGTCCGTTTATATTGAGGCCGCCCGGCTTCGCAATGAGCCGTTGGATCATACCCTTTTGTACGGCCCTCCCGGTCTGGGTAAAACCACGCTGGCCGGCGTCATTGCCAACGAGATGGGGGTCAATATCCGCATTACATCCGGCCCGGCCATCGAAAAGCCCGGCGATCTGGCGGCGCTTCTGACCAATCTGAACCCCGGGGACATTCTGTTTATCGACGAAATCCACCGCCTGAACCGGGTGGTTGAGGAGATTTTGTACCCGGCTATGGAGGACTTTGCCATTGACATCATCGTGGGCAAGGGCCCCAGCGCCAATTCCATCCGCCTGGATCTGCCGAAATTCACGCTGGTGGGTGCAACCACCCGCGCAGGACAGCTTTCCGCTCCCCTGCGGGATCGTTTCGGTGTGTCCCTGCGTCTGGAACTGTACACCCCGGAAGAACTGGCTCGGATCGTTACCCGAAGCGCCACCATTTTGGGCATGGAAATCGACCCCAAGGGGGCAATGGAGATCGCATCCCGGAGCCGTGGCACGCCCCGTATCGCCAACCGGTTTTTGCGTCGTGTCCGGGACTTTGCCCAGATCATGGGCGACGGCGTGATCACCAAGGAAGCCGCCGATCTGGCGCTGTCCAGACTGGAAGTGGATGCGCTGGGCTTGGATGCCATTGACCGTCGGATGCTCACTGCCATCATTCAGAATTACGGCGGCGGCCCTGTCGGCTTGGAAACGCTGGCGGCCACCATCGGCGAAGAAGCGGTGACGCTGGAAGATGTATACGAGCCTTATCTCATGCAGTTGGGCTTCCTGACCCGTACGCCTCGCGGTCGCTGCGTGACCCATTTGGCCTACGAACACCTGCACATTCCCTTCAATGGACAGGAACGGTTTGAGTTGTAAAATAATTATGAATAAATGGTTGACTTTCCCAAAATGCTGTGTATAATGGAATTTGTGGTGTAACCACAACATTCTATGACTCCGCATTAACCAAAACATGGTGAACATTACGGGGCAAACAACCAAAGAGAGGTATTTCCAATGTACGAAGACAAGACTTTAGTATGCAAAGAGTGCGGCAACGAATTTGTGTTTACCGCCGGTGAACAGGAATTCTACGCAGAGCGCGGCTTCCAGAACGAGCCCCAGCGCTGCAAGGCTTGCCGTGACGCTCGCAAGAACGCTGCTCGTGGCCCCCGTGAGTTCTTCACTGCTACCTGCGCTCGTTGCGGTGGCGAGGCAAAGGTTCCCTTCGAGCCCAAGTCCGACCGTCCCGTATTCTGCAGCGAGTGCTTCGCTCAGATGCGCGCAGAAGGCTAATAGTCAAAAAGCAAAAGGACTGGGAAACCAGTCCTTTTTGTTTTGTGTGACGGTTTACATAACACGAAAAATGTCAACGGGAGGGCCGTAAGCCCCGTGGCCATCTCCCGGTACGATGTTTGTTACATGATTGCAGGATGATGGATGTTACCAGGAGATTGCCACGTCGCATCTTACGATGCTCCTCGCAATGACATGTCCTGCTGTGACTGCTGTCTATGCTTGCATTTTATTTTATCCCATGATAAAATGAATAAAATTGTTGTAAAAGGAGGTGCCGCTGTGCGTCGAATCATTATACTGCTTCTTTGCCTGTGCTTACTGACCACGGCGGTGCACGCCGCCGGATCGGTGACGGATCTGCAAAGCAATGCCTTCATTTCCGCTGACGGCACTTGCCAGATCTCTCTGGAACTCAGCCTGACCATGGACGGCACGGAAACGGATCTGCGTTTTCCCCTCCCTGGTACGGCGAAGGATATTACCCTCAACGGCGGTGCCGCCAAGACCTCCCGTTCCGATTCCCGACGCTGGGTGGATCTGTCATCCGTAATCTACGGGGCAGGAAAGTATACAGTCTACCTGCACTACTCCCTGCCGGATCTGGTAACGGAGCAGGGAAAAGGTAGCCTTGTGCTGACACTTCCCTTGCTTTCCGGCTTTGCCTATCCCATTGACCATATGGGCTTCTCCATCACCCTCCCCGGTGCGCCGGAGAATACCCCATTCTTTTTCAGCACCTACTACCCCGAATCCATGGAGTCCGTCATGGAGTACTCTGTGGAGGGGTCGATTATCACCGGTCATATGCGCAACGGCCTGAACGACCATGAAAATCTGACCATGACGCTGGAAGTTTCTGAGTCCATGTTCCCGCAGGACATTGCCATACGCTGGTCGCTGAGCTATGACGACCTGCTCCAATATGCGCTGCTCCTTTTGGCACTGGCCTATTGGCTGATTTTCCTGTGCTGCCCGCTGCCCCGTGGTGTGCGCCGTCTGCAAGCCCCCGACGGCATGACTGCCGGCCAGCTGGGATGTGTCATGGGCGGCTTGGGCGTGGATTTTTCCATGATGGTGCTGTCTTGGGCGCAAATGGGCTACCTGTCCATTTACATGGACCGGCACAACCGGGTCACCCTGTACAAAACCATGGACATGGGCAATGAGCGCAGCGAATTTGAAGTGCGCACCTTCAAAACCCTGTTCGGAAAACGGGAAAAGGTGGACGGAAGCGGTGAGCACTATGCCCGTCTGGGCCGCAAAGTGGGAAGAGTCATTCCCGGTGCGTGGCATTATTTTAAGAAGCGTTCCGGAAATCCTCTGATTTTCCGGTGTCTTGCGGCTGCCATAGGCGCTGTTTCCGGCTATTCGCTGGCCATTGCCTTTGCACCCGATACCGCAGGACAGGTGGTGCTGGCGGTTTTGCTGGTACCCTTGGGAGCTGTGGTTTCTTGGCTGATCCAAACCGGTATCCGGGGTATTGCGCTGCGCCATCGGCTGGATCTGCTGATCGGTGCAGGCGGCGCAGCCCTTTGGCTGTTTTTGAGTCTGATCGCCGGTGAGGGAATCGTGGGATTCTTGGTAGTGTCCAGCCAGATTTTGGCGGGCTCTGCCGCCATTCACGGCGGAAGACGCACGGAGGCCGGTTTGCAGGCCCGGAATGAAATCTTCGGCTTGCGGAAATATCTTCGGTCTGTAACGCAGGAAGAATTGCTTCCCATTACCCAAAACAATCCGGAATATTATTTTGCCATGGTACCGGCTGCCCTTGCGTTGGGCGTGGACAGAGCCTTTGCCCGTCAGTTTGGCCGGGAAAAGCTCCCGGAATGTCCCTATTTGTCGGTTTACGGCAGAACCTCCCTGAGTGCCCAGCAATGGAACGAGCTGCTGCGGCAGGTGGTGCGGATATTGGACGAACGCCAGCGCAAGCTGGTTTGGGAAAAACTGTTCGGAAGAAAATAAAGCCTTCCCCCAGGGGAAGGCAGAACCCCCGGTCTTTCGACCGGGGGTTATTGTTTATTCTTCAATCAGTGCTTTAAAAACAGGCAGGCTTTTTTGAATCATTTCCTCTTTGACACAATAACAAATCCGGAAATATCCGGGGCAGCCGAAGTCAGCGCCCGGCACTACCAACAAATCCTTTTCCTTGGCGCGCTCAGAAAATGCCTTGGCATCACCGCCGGGAGCCTTGATGAACAGGTAGAATGCGCCGTCCGGCTTGGCCATTTCGTAGCCGTAGGAGGTCAGGGCATCATACAGCATCCGACGGTTGCGGTCATAGGCCTCCAAGTCCGGGCGCAGCTTCGCACACCGGGCGATGACCTTTTGCAGAAGGCTGGGCGCGCAGACATGACCGGACACCCGGGAGCTGCCGGCAACGGCGGCGTAAAGCTGCTTGCTGTCCGTCGCGGCTTCGGGAACATACACATAGCCGATTCGTTCGCCGGGCAGAGACAGGGATTTGGAGTAGGAATAGCACACGATGGTGTTGGGATAAATATTCGGCAGGAACGGGGTTTGAACACCGCCGTAGGTCAGCTCCCGGTAAGGCTCATCCGCCACCAGATAGATGGGATGGCCGAACTGCTCTGCCTTTTTCAGCAACAAGGCGGAAAGCTTTTCCAAGGTTTCTTGGGTGTACACCACGCCGGAGGGATTGTTGGGAGAATTGAGGATAATGGCGGCGGTGTTTTCGCTGAGCATGCTTTCCAGCGCATCCAGCTTGATCTGGAAATCCGGAATGTCCGCAGGGACGACCTTGAATGTCAGTCCTGCGCCCTCGGCAAAGGGACGGTACTCCGGGAAGAAAGGTGCAACCGCCAGAAGCTCGGCGTTTTCTGTGGCCAAAGCCTTGAAAACAGCGGTCAAGCCGGGGGCGGCGCCGCAGGTGATGAATAAGTTTTCCGGCTTTACACCGGCATTGTAGCGTTCGTTCAAATCGTCGGCGATGGCCTGCCGTGTGGCCAAATCGCCCACAGCGGAGGTGTAGCCGTGGATGGCCACAGAATCCGTGTCCGCCAAAATATCCCGGATGGCCTGATCCACCCCGGCAGGGGCAGGAACGGAGGGGTTGCCCAAGGAGTAGTCGTACACATTCTCCCGGCCCACTTCTGCCGCCCGGCGACAGCCGTATTCAAACAGCTCCCGGATACAGGAGCGGTTAGAGCCTAACTGAAAAGATTTCTGATTGTACATATGTTTCTCCCTTTCGGTTTTATGTTAGTCAAACGCCAGACCGAAGTACTCCGGAGCAGGCAAATCGGATAGTGGGTGGTACATGGCAAAGGGTTTTTCTGCACCCGGGGTGCGGAAATGGCCCTTATTTTTATGCAGAGCCGCTAAGATACCCGGTGCGCCATCCATATTTCCCAAAAGCTCCGGGATAAAGCATTTTTCGCCCCGATAGACGGCGGCCAGAAAATCCTCTCCGGCGTAAAATTGCGCAAGCTTTTGCAGAAAATTCAGGTTGTCCCCCTCCTGCAAAACCCCGTTTTCCGGCAAAAATTCCCGGCGCAGACGGCCATATTCGTCGGCATCAATGCTCCGCAGGGACACCGGCGTATCCCCTGCTTGACAGTCAAATTCCGAGACGCAGGCGCAGGGAGCATACCCCATTTTTCCGTACATTTCAAACAGGTTTTCTTCCGCCGGAACCAAAATCACCCCGGCATAGCCCAGATATTTCAGATGGCTGTGGGTGTTCTCTGTCAAAATGCGACACAACCCCTGACCCCGGTGCGCCTTTCCCGTGGCCACCCCGTACAGGTAGGCCAACGGCTTGCCCTGATAACTGCAATCAAACCAGTAAAGGGCGGCGGCGATTTCCCCGTCAATGGTGATACACCGACAGCGGTCCGGAGCGAAGCCGCAGGTGAAGAATTGCTCTAAAAAAGCGTCATCATCCCCAAAGGCTTCCTGCCACAATGATCGCAGGCTGTCTATTTGTTCCGGGGACGGATAATCAACCTTCATCGTCTTCCTCCAAAAGCTCTGCCCAGAATTTTACCGCCAAGCGATCCGGGTAGTAGGACAGCTTTGCCTTGCGCAATCCGGGGATACCCATATCATCCTCCCGGTTCAGCCACAGAAGCTGGGGATATTTTTCGTGAAGAAATTGCGCAAAAGCCTGATTGATGGCGGCGTATGCCCCCTCATCCAAGGCTTTTTCAAAATGAATGTCAAAGGTGGTGTCATTCAGGAAAGAGCCGGCAGTCATGGCGATGATTTGGCCATTTTCCATAAGCACCAGACCGGTCAGTTCCAGCTCTGCCCAATGCTCCAAGGCACGGTGCAGGGCGACCCGCTCCATGTGATAATCCCCTTGGGGATCTGCGGCCATTTTCTTTTCGTACCAGCTCTCCGCCATGGCTTTGACGGCCGGGAGCATGGTTTCGTCGATTTCCACAGTCCTGCAATCCGGATGGTCCTGATAAAACCGGTTCACATGGTTGCGCTTGCGCTGATATTTCCGACCCGGAAGCTGAGCCAGCTTTTCGATGCTGTAAATATAGTCACAGTAGGTGCGGTCGGGATGAAAACGGAATTTTCCGGGATACAGCTCCTCCAACAGGGCGCAGTCCGCGGCAGTCATTGCCACCAGACGGCAGACCAACCCTCTGGCTCGTGCGTCGTGGAGAATGGCCTCCAAAACAGCGGACAGATCCCCGTCTCCGATGGGAAAGGGGTACACACTGCGCCGCTCATACTGGGAGTAAAAGGCAAGACAGCCGTTCAAAAAGGCGGCCTTCTGCCGACCCCATATAAACAGGTTTACCAGGGAATATTCACAGCCACGCTCCTGGCAATCTGTCAGGTAGGCCTTGTATTGTTCCGCTTTGGAAAGGTCCAGCTTTTGAAAATCGATCATTTTTTCACATCCTCTTGGGGATAGTATACCACAGATTTTCAAATTTTGTGAAAAAAGGGCAAAAGTTCTCCTGCATTTTTCAGCACATAATGGGGCTTATCCGCAGATTCGGCAAGGGTTTCCATGGTGGATTCTCCGGACAGCACCAAAATGGCGGTCACGCCGGCATTCAGGCCGGATTTTACATCGGTATAAATGCGGTCGCCGATAACGGCGGTTTCCTCTTTTTTGTAACCCAATTTTGCCATTGCCAGCTCCGGCATCAGCGCACCGGGCTTGCCGATGACCACCGGTGTTCTTCCGGTGGCGTTTTGGATGCCGATGCACACGCTTCCGCAGTCCGGCACACTGCCAAACTCCGTGGGGCAGACCAAATCCGGGTTGGTAGCGATGTAGGGAATGTCCTTTTTGGTCAGCAGGATTTTCGACACATCCCACAGCTTCTGAAAGGTCAGCTCCGTGTCAAAGCCCATGACCACACATTCGGTTTCGTCAAGTTCCGTGGTGGTTTCAAAGCCTTCGCTTTCCAGCTCCGCAATCAGGGATTTGGTGCCGCAGACATACAGCTTTTTCCCGGCGTGGTGCTGTTTCAGATAGTAGGCAGTTGCCTGAGAGGAAGTCATAAAATCCTCCCGGGTGGCAGAAATGCCCATCTTCTCCAGCTTTTTTACATAATCGGCCACGCTTTTGGAGGAGTTGTTGGTCATAAACAGATATTTTCCCCCGGTTCGCCGGATTTCCGAAAGCAATTCCTTCGTGAAATCGTACAGCCGGTCGCCGAGGTACAGCGTGCCGTCCATGTCGAACAGATACAGCTTGGTGTTTTTTACAAGTTGCTCCATTTTTAATCCACCTTTTGCGTCGCAATAATTTTAGTGCCCAGAATGTCGCCCACAATCACTGCACCAATGGCTATGGGTGCAGAAACGGTCATCGACCGCAGTGCGGCCATCACATCCATCATATTCCCCTTGGGCACGGGGGCTTCCGTTTTCACGGAAAGCATGGTGTCCGGACGGTTCGCCACCCGTACGGTGGCGGTTACGGTACGCACCGGGTTGGTGCATTCAGAAATGGCATACTGTTCTCCCCGAGGGCAGGAATTTCCGGAAACTGTCAGATTTTCGGATACGGACAGGCTACAACCCCGGGGGCAGAGAATACAGGTTAAGCTTCTTTTCATTGCACTTCCTCCAATGTCACAGTGAGCGTTTCCCCGGCCTGCGCCAGCATGGCTGCCGTCAGGGGCAGTTTTTCCATCTCGCCCGGTGCAACCTTCCGGCGTTTATAGGATGCCAATACCGCATCCCCGGAGGAAATCACCAGACGCACATTTTCTTTGGGCTCGCTGACCCGGAGGAACAGGGAGCATTCCCGGTCCTTGGAGATGCGCTGAGGAAGTACATAACGCACGCCCTTTCCGGCGGCGGTTTGGATATAAGAAAGGGTTTTGACATCCGAAGCGACAAAATCCGCGGCGGAAATACCGGCACGCTCCGCTTCTTCGGACACATAGTCCACCAAATCGTGGACATGCAGAACATTGCCGCAGGCAAAAATGCCGGGTACGGCGGTTTGACAGCCGTCGTCCACCAAGGCACCGCCGGTGACGCCGTCCATGGGAATCCCGGCAGAGCGGGTCAGCTCGTTTTCCGGAATCAGACCCACGGAAAGAAGCAAGGTGTCGCAGGGAATATAGCGGCTGGTTTCCGGCTTGATTTGCCGGTTTTCGTCCACTTGGACGATGGTCACGCCCTCCACCCGTTTTGTGCCGTGGATTTTCGCAACGGTGGTGCTCAAATAAAGCGGAATATCGAAATCCTCCAAGCATTGGACAATGTTTCGGACCAAACCGCCGCTGTACGGCATCAATTCGCACACTGCCTCCACCTTTGCGCCTTCCAGACTCATCCGCCGGGCCATAATCAGGCCGATGTCGCCCGAGCCCAGAATCACCACTTTTTTACCCACCAAAAAACCGTTGCAGTTGATGAGCTTTTGGGCTGTGCCGGCACTGTAAATGCCCGCAGGGCGCTCACCGCAGATGTTCAGCGCGCCACGGCTGCGCTCCCGGCAGCCCATGGCCAAAATCACAGCCTTGGCTTGGATTTTCAGAATACCGTCCCGGTTTTGGGCGGTGATGACACGGTCAGCGGTCAGGCCGGTGACCATGGTCTCATAATACACCCGGATACCCCGGTTTGCAACCATTTCTTCGAATTCCGCGGCGTATTCCGGACCGGTCAGCTCCCGGCCCAGCTTGTGCAGGCCGAAGCCGTTGTGGATGCACTGCTGTAAAATGCCCCCCAAATGGGCATCCCGTTCCAAAATTACCACATCGGTCACGCCCCGGTCGTAGGCGGCAACCGCCGCTGCCATACCGGCAGGACCGCCGCCGATAATCACAATATCATGTCTTTCCATATTACCGACCGATCCTTTCTGTCACCATGTAGCTTTCGCCGCCGTTTTTGGTCACTTCTTCCATGCTGATGCCCAGCTCCCGGCTGAGCAGCGCCATCACCTGCGGGCCGCAGAAGCCGCCCTGACAGCGGCCCATGCCCGAACGGGTACGGCGCTTGACACCGTCCATATCCCGTGCGCCGGGATTGCGGCGGATGGCGTCCAGAATTTCCCCCTCACTGATCTGCTCGCATCGGCAGACGATCTTGCCGTAGGCGGGGTTTTTCTGAATAAATGCGTGCTTTTCCTCGTCATTCATGTGGGAAAAGGCGTGGGTGTTTTCCCGTTCACCGTTCCAATTTTCCTTGGGAACAAGGGTCAGCGGCAGCATCTGCGCCACATGCCGGGCAATGGATACACAGCAGGTAAGACCCGGGGAGTCAATGGCCGCCACATGCAGCACATTTTTGGCGTTTTTCGACCATTCGATGATAAAATCGCCGTTCTTTTCAGAGGCACGGACACCGGTGAAAGAGGTAATTACCTGCCGGAAATCCACACTGGGCACGCTTTTTGCGGAGAGCTTGCGCACCTGCGCCAGACCCTCGGGGGTAGTTTCCTTGCTGTTGGGGGAAGCAACCGCACCGGCAGTAGGCCCAACCAGCAGATTTCCGTGGGCAGTAGGAGATACCAGAATGCCCTTGCCTTCTTTGGAGGGGAGCTGGAAAATGGTGCGGCTGACCCGCGCGCCCTCGGCCTTGTCCAAAAGCATGTACTCACCGGCACGGGGGATGATGACGAAGTGGTCGTCGCCTACCATATTGGCGATGGCATCGGCGTATCCGCCGGCGCAGTTGATGAGATACCTGCCCTGAACGGTGCGGCCGTTTGCGGCGGTGACGGTATATCCGTTTTCTGTAACCTCAATGGCGGTTACGGCAAAATTCCGCTCCAAGTGTACGCCGTTATCCATGGCGTTGCCCACAGCGGCAACAGTCAAGTCATAAGGAGAAACGATACCGGCAGAGGGAATCAGCAGAGCCTTGATAACCGCCGGAGAGAGGTTGGGCTCTAAGATGCGAGCCTCCTGACCGGAGATGACGGACATTCCACCAATGCCGTTTTCCAAACCCCGCTCATAAAGCTCCTGAATGCCGTTGTTTTCTTCGGTGCTGAAAGCGCAGACCAGAGAGCCGTTGCGTATATAAGGTACATGGAGCTCCTCCGCCGCCTGATACAGCAACGGCACGCCCAAGGTGTTCAGCTTTGCCTTTAATGTGCCGGGCTCCGGGTCAAAACCGCCGTGAATGATGCCGGAATTGGCCTTGGATGCGCCGCAGGCAACATCGTTTTCTTTTTCCAGCAGACAGAGGTTAAGATTGTACCGGGAAAGCTCCCGGGCGATCATACCGCCGGTGACGCCGGCGCCGATGATCAAAATGTCGTAAACCATGGTTTTCCTCCTAAATATAAAAAGAGAAACGGCGAAGAAGAGCATGTTTCCATGCCCGTCTTGTCCGTTTCTCCTAATCTCTACGGTAAAATATGAAATTATGGGGAATCTGTCATTGCGAACCAGTGACCCGAGGTCACTGGTGTGGCAATCTCCTGCCTAGGATGGGGATTCCCACGTCGTGCTACGCACTCCTCGGAATGACAATAGTTTAATTATAAGTACCAGAGTTCCTTACTGCCGGTGGATACCGCCACCGCTCCGCCCCGGAGTGCCCCGGTGATCTCTGCCTTGGTTTCAATCAGACCGCCGGCAATCACCGGAATCTGCCCGGTTGCAAAGCGTTCGATGACCTTTGGGATCGTTCCCGGCATGATCTCTATAAAATGGGGATGGGAGGATTTCAGCATTTCGGAAATGCTATCCAGTCCCTGAGAATCCAAGGCGAAAAACCGCTGTACGGTAAGCAAATTCAAATCCTTTGCAAAGCGGATGATCTGACTGCGGGTGCTGATGATGCCGTCCACACCGCACTGGGCCAGAAACTGCACGCCCTCTTTGTCCTTGCCGATGCCCTCTGCCATATCCAGATGGACAAAAATCAGCTTGCCGGCCTCGTGTGCCTCGGTGACCTTTTCCCGGACGGTGCTTAAATGGGGCTCTAAGTAAAACAAAACCTCCGACGGGGAAGATAGCGCAGAGTGCCATTTACTGTCCCGAATGGCGGCAATCACAGGGGCGGATTCCAGCCGATCCAGCAATTGTGAAGTG
>JAZORJ010000131.1:0-3109 GCA_045656525.1 Faecousia sp.
TTCATATGAAACGCTGTGACAAAAAACACATTCAGCACTACATTGATTACACCGGCAATGGTCAGGAATATCAGCGGACTTTTGGTATCTCCTGCCGCACGCAAAATTGCCGCACTGAAATTGTACACCATATTAAAGATCATACCGCCGAAATAAAGCCGCATATAAACAGTGGACAGGGGCAATACATTTTCCGGTGTACCCATCCAGCGCAGCAAAACTTCCGCCATCACGATGCCGACCACAGTTAAAAATGCGCCGCCCACCAATGCTGTGGGCAATGCCGTATGGATGGTGCGATGCACATCCTCCTCGTTTTTGCCACCAATGGCATGGGCGGTACTTACGCCGGCACCCACAGCCAAACCAACAAACAGATTGACGATCAAGGATGTAATTGCGCCGGTTGCGCCCACCGCTGCCACGGATATACTGCCACAAAAACGCCCCACCACTACCAGATCGGCCGCATTGAACAGCAGCTGCAAAAGGCTGGTCAGAATGATGGGAATGGAGTATGTAATAATATTAGGTAAAAGCGGCCCTTGGAGCATGCTTTTTTGGTAACGCTTCATGGCACAGTGCCTCTTTTCTATTAAAGTTTGACGATACTCTTATCATAAACCCATTTGCGGAAAAGTCAATATACTTTCGGCAAATAGCTGTCTGGTAAATTATGAGGGATGCTGATCATTCAGCATCCCTCGCAAAATTTATTCTGTTTCTTCTTTCTGGGCATCAAACAGCGAGACTTTGGATGCTTCGCCGATTTCTCTGCCTTCCATGCAGTCTGCAAACTGCGCGCCTGTCATGGTCTCATGCTCCATCAGATGGGCGACCACAGCCATGACCTTGTCCTCGTTGGCTTTCAGGATCTCCGCGCACTGGGCATAGGCCTTATCCACCAGAATTTTCACCTGATCGTCGATGGTGCCGGCCACCTTTTCAGAATAACTCTTGGTGGTCTGGTAATCCCGGCCGATGAACACTTCACCGCCACCGAGATAGCTGACCGTTCCCAGTTCTTCGCACATGCCGTACCGAGCCACCATGTCCCGGGCCAGCTTCGTCGCCCGGTCGATATCATTGGATGCGCCCACGGAAATATCGCCCAAAAACAGGGCTTCCGCCACGCGGCCGCCCAAGAGGCCAACGATTTCCTCGTACATCTGATTCCGTGTCAGGTTGGTGCTGTCATCTCTGGGAATGTGCCAAGTAGCACCCAAGCTCTGTCCTCTGGGGATAATGGTGATCTGCAACACCGGGTCCTGCGTAGGCAGATGGTACATTGCCACCGCATGTCCGGCCTCGTGAATAGCCGTCTCTTTCAGATCCTTGCGCTGGCGCACACGGCTGCGTTTCTCCGGACCGGCCAGAATCTTCATCATGGCCTCGTTCAGATCATCCATGGTCAGCACCTTTCGGTTATCCCGGGCTGCACGGATAGCTGCCTCGTTCATCAGGTTGCTCAGGTCCGCACCGGTAAAGCCCACGGTGGAACGGGCAACCACGGAAAGATCCACGCCGGCATCCAGACGCTTACCCTTGGAATGGACCTTCAAAATATCCTCACGGCCCTTCACATCCGGTGCGCCTACATGGATCTGACGGTCAAACCGACCGGGACGCAGCAATGCCGGGTCAAGAATGTCAGGACGGTTGGTAGCCGCAAGAACGATCACGCCTTCATTTTTTGCAAAACCGTCCATCTCCACCAGAAGCTGGTTCAAGGTTTGCTCTTTTTCATCGTGGCCGCCGCCGAGACCGGAGCCACGCTTGCGGCCAACGGCATCGATTTCATCGATGAAGATAATAGCAGGTGCCACTTTCTTTGCTTGATCGAACAAATCTCGGACACGGCTTGCACCCACGCCCACATACAGTTCCACAAAGTCAGAACCGGAAATGGACAAAAACTGCACATCCGCTTCGCCCGCTACCGCCCGAGCCAGCAGGGTCTTGCCCGTACCGGGAGGGCCGACAAGCAGCAGGCCATGGGGGATCTTTGCACCGATCTCCTTAAATTTCTCCGGATTGCGCAGAAAATCCACGATCTCCTGCAATTCCTCTTTTTCTTCGTCCGCACCGGCTACATCTTCAAAAGTCACTTTGGAGTTGTTGCCCAGCATGGTACGGGCCTTTCCGAAATTGGCCATGGGATTGCCGCCGGCATTGATCCGGCCCATCACCAAAAACCACAGCAGCAACAGCACCAAGCCTACAACCAGCATGGGAAGGACAAAATCCCAAGGGGACAGTCCTGTTTCCGGCAGGAAATCATAGCTTTCCAGCACACCCTTTGCTCTTTGTGCATCAAAAAGCGTCTGCATGTCCGTGCGGAAGCCTTGGGGGTCGGCCAGATGGCAGGTCAGGCTGGTTTTGTCGTTGTACGGTGCGTGCAAATCCAAATAAATGGTGTTTTCCTCCACCGTGAAGCTTTTAACCTGTTCCGCCCGGAACAAGTCCAGTATTTGCGAATAGCTCAAATCATCTGTGCGTCCGCCAAAAATAGCGCTGATGACACTGAACAGCAACACCAAAACAACAAGATATAATGCGATTGATAAGAAACCACGTTTTTTCAAAATGGATACTCCTTAACGGTTAAGTATATGCTTCCGGCTTTAAAATTCCGATATAGGGGATATTCCGGTAATGCTCATTGTAATCCAGACCATAGCCCACAACAAATGCGTTGGGGATGGTAAAACCGACATAGTCGGCTTGCAGTGTAACGCCCGGCTTTCTGCGGGAGGGCTTGTCCAACAGCGTGCAGATCTTTAAGGACGCAGGCTCCTTGGCCATCAGATAGTCATAGACGAAGGACAGGGAGTTTCCTGTGTCAAAAATATCTTCCAGTATCAGCACATGGCGACCCTTAATATCCGCCGCAACATCCTGCTTGATAACCACCGAACCGGATGATTCCGTTCCTTCATAGGAAGATATCCACATAAAGTCCATCTGGCACGGAACCGTAATTCTGCGGATCATATCCGCATAAAATACCACCACGCCTTTCAACACACCGATGACCACCGGATCTTTATCCCGGTATTCTTCGGACAGGATTTCACCCAACTGCTGAATTCTCTCCTGAATCTGTGCT
>JAZORJ010000132.1:0-5653 GCA_045656525.1 Faecousia sp.
GCGCCCATGCTCCTCGGAGCATGGGCGCTTAATCGGATTATACTATTTAAATGGTGGACTTGTTTGTCCTTGTTTAATAGCAGTGGGGGCAGGCTAACTAAGCCCGCCCCCCACAAAAAACATTCATCATAGGATCTTTAGATACCAGCCAGTTCTTTCAGGATAGGAGCCAGATCGGTCTCTTCCCAAGGACGGCCTTCCACGCCGAAGTGGCCAACAGCCGCTGTGGGCGCATAGATGGGACGGCGCAGATCCAGCTTGCGGATGATACCCGCCGGAGTCAGATCCACCGTCTTGCGCAGCAGCTCGGTCATCTTCTCGTCGGAGATTACACCGGTGCCATAGCTGTCCACCCGAACAGAAACGGGCTGTGCCACGCCGATTGCGTAAGCCAACTGCACCTGCACTTGGGTGGCAAGACCAGCGGCAACCAAGTTCTTAGCCATGTAACGGGCAATGTACGCACCGCTGCGGTCCACCTTGGTGGGGTCCTTACCGGAGAAAGCACCGCCGCCGTGGGAGAAGTAGCCGCCGTAAGTATCCACGATGATCTTCCGGCCGGTCAGGCCGGTGTCGCCGTTGGGGCCGCCGATGACAAAGTTACCGGTGGGGTTGATGTGAATATTGCTGACCTTGGCAATGTCAAAGCCGTAAGCCGCCAGCACGGGCGCGATCACGCCCTCCTTGATGTAACGGCGCAGCTCCTCGATCTCAAAATCTGCGCTGTGCATCACGGACACGACCACCGTATCGATGCCCACCACATTGCCCTTTTCGTCATATTCCACGCTGACCTGAGTCTTGCCGTCGGCACGAAGCAGGTCGTTGGAATGAATGCACTCGGTCAAGCGGTTGCTCAGCGCACGGGACAGTGCCACCGGCAGGGGCATCAGCTCGGGAGTCTGGGTGCAAGCACCGCCGAACATCATGCCTTGGTCGCCTGCGCCGCCGACTTCATCGTTGGTGCCCAGCGCGATATCCGCGGACTGGGTGTGGATGCGGCACTGAATTTCCACGGTATCGGCATCAAAGCCGTCACCTTCGTAGACATAGCCGATCTTGCGGGTGGCTTCCCGGGCAACCGCCGGGTAGTCTACATTTGCCTTGGTGGTGATCTCACCGCAGATCAGGCAGAAATTGGTGGTGACCATGGTCTCACAGGCCACACGGGAATTGGGATCCTGTGCCAAACAGGCATCCAAAATGGCATCGGAAATAGAGTCTGCCACCTTATCGGGGTGACCGTTGGTTACGCATTCAGAGGTAAATAAGATTTTTTCCATTGTTTTCTTTCCTTTCTCTACAATAAAAAACCGCACACCGACGGACTCGATGTGCGAAATATCGAATCCTCATCTCTCGTTTTGCCGCCGGATTTGGCACCTTGAATTAACAGGTTGCCGGGTTTCATCGGGCCGTTCCCTCCACCACTCTTGATAAGGCTTGTATGCAGTTTGCTAGGTTATTATAGCGGATTTTCAGGATTTGTCAAGTATTTTTCTCCCTTTTTCTCTTTTATTGTTCACAATTCTGTGGTAGACTTTTCCTGTAAATGTGGTACAATAGTGGCAGATTTTTTCTAGGAGGCACACGAATGAAGAATCTTCGCACCCGTTTCAACCGGTTTTGTTTCCGCAACCGGGACAAGGGTATCCCCAATCTGATGCTGTACATTGCCCTCGGTAATGCAATTGTGCTTTTGATGACCATGGTCAACGGCGGCACATTTCTTTACGAGTTGCTGTGCTTCGACAAGACGAAAATTCTCCAAGGTCAGGTCTGGCGGCTGGTCACCTATGTATTCACCCAGTCCGGCGGCGGATTTTTTGAGCTGATTTTTCTCTACTTTTTCTATATGCTGGGCCGACATGTGGAGCTGAGCATGGGTACGCTGAAATTCAATATGTTCTACATTTCCGGTGTGCTTTTAATGGACATTTTCGCCATGATCTTCTGCCCTGTTATCCCGGAAGGCGCCATTACGCTGGACGAATTCAACTATCTGAATCATGTGCTTCCGGTTTATTATCAGATGGCCTATTATCTGCACCTGGGCCTGGTTCTGATCTTCGCTACCACCCATCCGGATGCCCAGTTTATGATTTTCTTCCTGATTCCGGTGAAGGCATGGCTCATGGCTCTGCTTTATCTGGTACTGACGGGCATTGAGGTCTTTAATCTGGCAAGTCTGGGGCTGTTCCCCCACTGTCTGTTCCCCTTGGTTGCGTTGGGCAATTATTTCCTGTTTACCGGAAGCGATATCATCAATGTGCTGCCCCTTGGCTTGCGAACCAAGCTTGCCCGGGTGTTCAAGAAAAAAACCCCAAAAGGCCCCAAGGTCATCACCTTCCAGACACAGGCAGGCCCTTACGGTCCCGCTCCCAAAAAGGAAGATTTCACCCACAAATGCACCGTCTGTGGCCGTACGGATGTGTCGAACCCGGAGCTGGAATTCCGCTACTGCTCCCGTTGCAACGGCTACCACTGCTACTGCATTGACCATATCAATGACCATAGCCATGTAGAATAAAAGATATCCGGCCTGTTGGTACCAACAGGCCGGTTTGCTTATTCGGTTATTTTGGGTTTTCTGATTTTCTTCATCTTGTACAGCTCTTCCACGGCCATACGGGTCTTGGCCACCGATGTGCCATCCTTGGGGAAGCAATAGTACAATGCGTCCGCATTGCCGATACAAATCACATCCGCAATGGAGTACCAGTAGTAGTCCGCATACAGACCGTAACAAGCCAGCGGGCCTTGGAAATATTCTAATTTGCCATCGCAGCCCGTAAGCCAGAAGCCCTCATCGCTGTGGGACAAATGACCTTGGCCCACCATGTAGATGGCCTTGTAATCCACCATCATACCGATGTCCACATCGGTTTCCAGAGAGTATGCCCCTTCTTCCAGCTCCCGGCGCACTTCACTGCGCTCCCATGCGTACCAGTCGGGAATGTGGGCGTACTCCGTTTCGCCATCCACAGCATGCAGCTGACCCAAGGTGTCCATTTCCCAAGCTTTTCCGCAATGGCCACAGGTCAAAGTCGTTCCTTTGCCCAGCATTTTCCCCTCTGTGCCACAGTGGGGGCACTTATAGAGTATGCGCTCCAAGCCGTCTGCCCGGGTGTTGTCCTTGACTTCCACGCCGTTTTCCTTTTGCCATGCAAAACCGTCAAAGGTAAACGCTTCATCCAGCATTTCGTCCAATTCCCGGCCGGTCTTGGTTTTCAGCTCCTCCGCGGTCACCAGACAGCGCACATCGGCGGTCACCTGAACCTTGCGTTTTCTCAGATTGTTATAAAGAGGCTGACGGGTGAATGCGCCGTGGGTGGTCACCGTCACAACAGGAACTCCCAGTTTTTTCAGCAGTACGCCCATTTTCCGGGGCAATGCCGTGGCTGTGCCGTCAAAGGAATAGCTGGCTTCGGGATACATCAGAACGCTGGTCTTTTTCTCTTTCAGCATGTACTCCATATCCCGGATCAAGCTCACATCGCTGACAAATTTCTGGGTAGGAATGCAGCCCAAAAGCCGCATAAGCCACTCCATGCCCACAAAGCCGTCAGTCGTGCAGACAATGCCGTACTTCCGGGGATAAAAAATCCGGGACATGATCATCAAATCCATGAAACAGGAGTGATTCATAAGGATCAGACAGGGCTGGCCCTTGACCTTTTCCATATCATGCTTGGTGAACTTAAAATTGGTGGCCCACAGGTCCGGCAAAGACGCAATACGGATCACCGTTTGCAGCAGAAAATTGGGACGCAGCGGCTTATGATGCTTCGCCTTCGGCAGCGCGATGACTTTTTCATAGGCTTTCTTTTGGGTGCGGATCTTCATAAAATCACATCCTGAACCATAATTTCTCCCGGATATTCTATCACAAAGCCTCGTTTTTTGCAATATGTGAATAATTTCTGAACAAAAAATGTCTTTCTTTTTTGGTAATTGTCGTATATAATGGAAACGACCACATATGAGGAGGGCATGCCATGCACCATAAAGTTGTATCCGTGATCCAAAGGATCCTGCACATTTTGGAATTCATCATCTCCGTATTGACCTTGGTGGTGATTGTTGCCATGATCGGCATAGAGGTTTACCGGATGTGCTCCGCGCCCGGTGAGTATTTTTCCTCTCTGGATAGCTATCTGCACACCATTTTGACCATCGTGGTCGGCTTGGAATTTGTGCGCATGCTTATTGACCTGACCCCGGCCAATACATTGGAGGTTCTGATCGTGGCCATTTCCCGGCACGTTATTTTGGCCCACAACGATCCTCTGGGCAATGTGGCCTGTGTGCTGTGTATCGCAGGACTCTTCGCAACCCGCCGTTTCCTCATTCCCAAGAAGGAAATGAAAGTGGAAATGTCCGAAGTGGAATAATCCCAAGCCTTCCCCTGGGGGAAGGTGGCCGAGCGTGAGCGAGGTCGGATGAGGGTAATCATTGCATAAACAAAAGAACCGTGTATCCCTAAAAAGATACACGGTTTTATTTTTATTCAATTTCAATATTCTTCACACCATGGCTGAGAATTGTATTGATCAGTTCATTTCGGGAAAAGTTACATTCACCAGCAATGCGATCGATTTCAGCCAATGTATCCTCACGGATGCGGACGGAAATTAATTTGTGGCCATCTTCACCTTTTCTTCTAATTCTTAAAGGTTCACTGTTCATAATATCCCTCCACACATAGTGTCATGTAATAATTATAGCTTGACATTTTGTTGCAAAGTATATTATAATTCGATATAGGAATGTAATACATATAGATATCATAATTCGGGTATGCATTTCGTTAAGATCATCTAGATAGAACAATAAGGAGAGAGAGATACATGGAGAACAATACCACAAGCACAACGCAGGAAAAAACAAAATTCTGCAAACACTGCGGTGCAAAAATCCCGGAAGCCGCTGTAATCTGCACACATTGTGGCTGTCAGGTAGAAGAAATGAAGCACAATGATCAGCCCAATATTGTAATTAATAACGCAAATACCAATACTAACATGAACACCAATGTCAATGGTGGCATGTACTATGGCCGTGCTAAAAACAAGTGGGTCGCATTCCTGCTTTGCCTGTGCCTGGGCTTCTTTGGAGCACACAAATTCTACGAGGGCAAAACTGGCACAGGTATTCTGTACTTGTTAACCGGCGGTTTATTTGGTATCGGTTGGTTTATTGACTGTATCGTGCTTCTGTGCAAACCCAATCCCTATTATGTATAAGCAAAAGGAGCGGCTCTGCCGCTCCTTTACATTTTGATCTGTGCAAAAAATGATTCTGATTATTTATTCTTCGTCGATCACATGGGCACCTTGGAATTCAATGTGCAGGGGGATCATCTGCCAGTTGGCTTCCGTGATGGCATCCAGCTTCTTGGCAAGCTTTTCTTCCAGACCGGGATTTCTGGTAATGCACAGGAGTGTCGGACCGGCGCCGCTGACACAGAATGCCGCACCGGTGGTGCGAATCAGACCCTCGATCTGCTCATAATCCTTGATCATCTTCTTCCGGTAGGGCTGATGGATACGATCCTGCATGGCGTTGCGCAGAAGCTTCTCATCACCCAGCTCCAATGCCTTCAACACCAGCGCACCGTGGGCAATGTTGTAGACTGCATCTGCCCGGTCGT
>JAZORJ010000133.1:0-2542 GCA_045656525.1 Faecousia sp.
ATTGCCGTCCTCATCCTGAGTCTGCGCCCAATCGCCGCGCCACACTTCCTTTCCATCCATTTCAATAGCCGCATCCAGCAGCGCAAAAGTGACGATTTGCTTTAATTCCGGGCATATCCACGAGCCAATCATGTCCACGCCGGTACCATTGAAGATACTGTTGAACAGATCGTCATATTCCCCATCTTCCTCACCGTCAGTATCCTCTGTAAGCCCACCAAATAGGGATTCGAGTTCGCCCTGGAACATATTCAGCGCCTCACCGGCAACCTGTCCAAGTTCCTTCATCAGCTTACCAAATTCCTCAGAAAACGCTTCGGAAGAAACATCATCAGCCGCTCTTGCCTGCTGGCATTTCTGAATAAATGCTTTTTCATCAACCTTGTAGGGCTCTGCTTTTGCAAAGGCAAAGGTTTTCAGTTCTATACCACGGGAGTTAGGCCACGCCAATTCCAGCATTTGCGCCATAAGCTGCGTCAGCCGTTCCCGACACATTGTCAGCTGGGTATAAGGCACTCCCTCTGCACAGAGCTGCGCCAAAACATCCGACATACCAACAGAAAATACACTATGCAGTTCGGCATCGATACTCTGATGTGAAATCCGTTTGCTTTTCCCCTCTGCCATGGAGCGCAGAAAGGCTTTAGGATTTTTGATACGATAGTCGAAATACAAGGCAGTGCGCAGTCGGATATTCTGTTCTACACTCAAAGCCGGCTCTTTTGCCGGATATACGATTCCGGTATTGCTCTCAAATACTTTGCTGGAGATCATTTCTGTACGAACAAAATAAACCCTTGCCTTAGATAGGTCCTCCGTTGCCTGAAGCTGATAATCTCCGGGTCGGCCGCAGGATGCGAGGATGCGGTCGCCCTCCATAATCACGGCATTCTGGCCTTTCTCCACACGAATCAAGGTATACTCTGTCCATGGACGGTCTTTCAGTGCCGCCACATCTGTCCCTTCCACCAGCATTTCCTTTGCTGGTGCAGACAGTAAGCTGCCCTTTGAAACTGAGTAAAGAACCTTTGCAAAGCCATCCTTGTCGGCATGTTCCAATTTAACCCATTCCATAAGCTTTTCTCCCGTTTTCTGTCAGTTTTTTAGGCAGTTTTATTCCTTCACAAAGCCCAGCATACCGATCCTCAGCATACCATCCTCGTCAAACTCCACCGCCTGCCAAGGATCAACCTCTTCGCCGTCAATCTCACCTTCATCACCCATCTTGAAGAGAATCTTGCCATTCTCTTCCTTCCAGGGCATTCTCTGGAGGGTTGCGCTGCCATCCTTGTTGAGGGGGATGTCTTCTCCGGCTTCTTTCGCCTCAGCAATGACTTCCGGAGGCACAATAGTTCGAATCTGCATGGTTTTTGCAGTGACATACAAAAAGGTTGCATTGGCCATTTCCTTGCTTTCCCGGATTTCATCGGTTTCTTCCATGGCCATAAGCTCATCGATAGTCTTCATCTGCATACCTGTTTCATCAAAAACACCGACTTTTTTCACTTTCCAAGTTCCAATGATGTTCACGAAAACACTCCTTTCAATCTATTCTGTTTAGAATTTTCCGCCACCGCCACCGTGGGATGTGCCGGAGGAGGATCTGTGGGTACTGGATCCACCCCTGCTGGACGGTCTGGCGGTTTTACTAACTGTTCTGTAGAGGAAGAAATCACTGCGGTTGTTAATATTCAGGCTTCCTTTTTTCACATACTCGGCAGCAGCCGCCTGCTTTTCAACAGTTTTCAGTTGTTTCTTCAAGCCACCAGTATAAAATTTTGCGATAACGTAGCCGATAACCAAGGCAATACCAATGGATACAAGCACATTAAAGGGTTCCTTGGGCAGATTGTGAGAATCGTAAGGATCACCCGTTTTTGCCTGGGCAACAAAGGCCTCGCACTGCACAGCAAATTCTTCAAAGGCAGCTGCATATTCCCCATCGCTGAGGTACGGGGTTACCTGCTTGCCTATGTACTCAATGCCGGCATCAGTAAACACCGTGATGGCATAACCACAAGTGGAGATCCACCAGTCATTGTCTTCCATGCTGATCAGCAGAAGAACGCCATCCCGATTCGCACCCTGGCCGTAGCCCATATCGTCGTAGAAATCATCCGCAAATGCCGTAGGAGTAAGTCCCTCGGTAGAGTTAACTGTTACAACCACTACATCCATTCCCACAGCTTTGCTAAGGCTTTCCAGTGGGGAAAGCAAGGCCGTCTCCTCGGATTCCGTAAGCAAATCTGCCTCATCGCACACCAGGGGCCAATCGGCAGCCGCTACCGGGAGGATCATAACACTAACCAGGCAAATAGCAAGAAGTATAAACAATACTGTTTTTTTCATGTCTTGTCCTCCTTACAGCAGCCAAAGCAGATACTGCGCCGCAAATGCCAAAACAGCGCCGATTGCCATTGCGCGGAACAAATATTTGCGGTAAAGGCTATCGTCCATAGGCAGATCACCAACCAGCTTGCCTGTTTGCCCATTCATTGCAAAAGTGTAGGTCTTATTGCCCCACTTGGTATTCAGAAGCCAG
>JAZORJ010000134.1:0-2963 GCA_045656525.1 Faecousia sp.
ACGGATGAGCCAAGGTAGAAGTGCCGATTTTCACAACAATACGCATAAATTCCCTCCTTGTGATAATTATTTCCTATTGTATACCCTCCCGGGCGCAATGTAAAGCACAAAAGAAGAAAAAATCCGTGAAAAACAGACCGAAAATTAATTATTTGTTCACATTCAGTTGATTTTTGTCGAAGCGTGTGGTATAATGACCGACATACAAATATCCATGGCACAAAAACTTTTTGGAGGTATAAACCATGTTTTGTGAAAAATGCGGCAAGCAGATTCCTGACGGCTCTGCTTTTTGCGACGGTTGCGGCGCAAAGTTGACCCAAGAGGCTGCACCGGTTGAGGCGGCAGCATCTGTGGCGGCACCGGCTGCACCTGCGGCGGCTGCAGCACCTGCGGCAAAGCCCAATTTCTTTGCTGTTCTGGCGGCAAAGGCCAAAGCAATCCATCAAAAGAACAAGCTGATCTTCCCCATTGCCGGCGCGGTGCTGGTAGTTGCGATTGCAGTGCTGGTCGTGCTGGGCATTCTGGGCAGACAGGTATCCATGAAGGATTACATGGATGTTCAGGCAGAAGGCTACGACGGCTACGGCTATGTAACCTTTGATTTCGGCCACACTTCCTTCGGTATGCGCGCTGTCGGCGACAAGGATGTGGAAGGCTATGATGAGGATCTGGAAGAAGATGAGGACTTCCGGTACATGGATAAGTCCGATGTTGACAAGGAATACCGGGACAACTTCAAGGATGCTCAAAAACTGGTGGAAAGCATCGAGTTCGAGCTGACCTACCCCGAAGACAAGAGCAACGGCCGCCTGTCCAACGGTGACGTGATCAAGGTGGAAATCAAGTGCGATGAGGATCGGGCCGAGGAACTGGGCCTGACCTTGCAGGATCTGTCCTTCGAGTATACGGTGGAAGGCCTGAAAGCGGTTTCTGAGGTTGATATCCTTTCCTACTTTGATCTGGTGGGCGAGGGTTACGACGGCTACGGCAGAGTCCAGCTGAAATGTAACACCACCGGCACAAAGCAGATCGGCAGCTTGATCTTCGATATGGAAAAGGGCCAGAACTACATTACCTATCACTATGAGGATGAGGAATGGACCAACTCCATTTATCCCTACATCAACGATTCCTACAACAAGTCCAACGGCGATAAGGTAGAGGCAAAGGTCGATTATTCCGAGGACTATTTCCTGGAAAGAGGCGGCGTGAAGCTGATCAACCTGACCAAGGAGCTCACCGTCAGCGACTTGAAGGAGAGCCAGGAAGTGGATCTGCTGTCCTACTTTGATATCAAGTTTGTCGGCATGAACGGCAGCGGCCGCGGCGAAGTCACTCCCAAGCAGGAAACCGCTACCTTTGGTGAGTACACTGTGAACCTGCAAACCGGCGAGTGGACCAAGGGTGATGAATATGTGGGTTATACCTATGTATATCTGGAAAATTCCTACAACCTGACCAACGGCGACGAGGTCAAGGCCTATGTCAGTTACAGCGAGTACACCTTCGGTGAGGCCGGCGTGAAGTTTATCAACGCTGAGCAGAATGTCAAGGTTGCCAATCTGGCTGAGTATGTGACCGATCTGGACAAGGTCACGGATTACTCCGCAATATCGGAAAAGGCACAGGAAGATATTATTGACTATCTGACTTATAGCTGGAGCTGGGCTGTTCACAGAGATTACCGTTCTTACAGCAACAAGACCATCGATCAGGAGATCACGCTGTACAAGGCCGTTTTGAAGGTTGCAGCAGACTCCGCCAACTACTATGAAAACCAGATGTATTTGGTGTTCGCTGTGAAGCTGAACGACAACGCCATCAAGACACCTACGGTGTACTACATTGCTGTGAGTGTTGATAACGCATCGGT
Organism: Faecousia sp.; assembly: GCA_045656525.1. GTDB lineage: Bacteria > Bacillota > Clostridia > Oscillospirales > Oscillospiraceae > Faecousia. The sequence continues at coordinate 1,877 of JAZORJ010000134.1, forward strand.
TTACGGAGACGGCGCTCTGAATGATTACAACGTCTATCTCTCCAACCATGCAGCATACACCTCTTACAGCGACCTGTATACGGAAGTTATTGACAGCGATCGCTATTACAGCTGGACAATTACAGAAACAGATAAATTTTAAGGAGGATATATAATTATGGCAAATTTCTGTAGATTCTGCGGATCTCCCCTGGAAGAGGGTCAGGTCTGCGCCTGTCAGGCAAACCAAGCTGCTCCCGAGGCAGCACCCGCAGCCGCCCCTGTGGCAACCGCTGCTCCCGCAGCTGCTCCCGCCGCTGGCGGTCTGGGCAAGAAGCTGATGGACACCTTGAAGGCATACTGGGCTGCACCCAAGGCTACCGCTGCCGCTGTGGCAGAGGATAAGCAGGGCATGACCATTGCCGGTATCTTCGCCGGTGTCAATGTTCTGGCTGTGTTCTTCTTCCTGTGGCGGATCATCGGTATGCTGCTCAATGGCATTACCGAAAATGCGGATGTGGATCTGGACGAAGTTATGGAAATGCTGGAAATCGAGCAGCCCATCTTCCCCATGCTGATTGCTGCTCTGGGCATCGCTGTTCTGGGCGTTCTGATCGGTGCTTTGGTCGTGTTCTTTGCTGCTAAGATCAACAAGCAGGCTGCCGACTTCAAGAAGCTGATCGTAGTTCAGGCTGCACACTCTGTGCTTCCCACTGCTCTGTTGGTCGTGGGTATCGTTCTGGGCTTCCTGGTTGCTGAGCTGCAGTTTATTGTTTTGGCTCTGATTCTGGTTCTGTGGTTCGTCAATGTCTGCGCTGACATTCGTGATGTTGCCGGCGCACAGATCACAGAAACCGGCAAGGCCTTGACCGTGAATGCTCTGGTGATCTTTGCTGTTCTGGCTGTCGGTGTTTACCTGATGGTTACCCTCGGCGGTTGGGGCCTTGGTGAGCTGTCCATTCGTGACATGACCATCAACGAGGCCATTGAAGAGGCCGGCGACGCTCTGAGCGTTCTGGGTGGCTTCTTCTAAGCTGTTTCCTACATAAGCAAACGAACGATTTCCTGCCGGGGATCGGTGCGGTTTTTTTCTTTTTTGCCGCAACTC
>JAZORJ010000135.1:0-7954 GCA_045656525.1 Faecousia sp.
TGATGTTGCGCAGTTTGATTTCCGCAACGAAGTTGGCCTGCACTTCGTCAATGCCGAAGCCGATCATCAAGTTGGGGATAACTTCCGCATCCAGCTCCGTCTCCCGGATGATACGGATGGCCTTGTCGATGTCCAGCAAGAACCGTTCCAGACCTTTCAGCAGGTGCAGACGATCTTCCTTCTTCTGAATCTGGAAGAAAATACGGCGCTTGACGCATTCGATACGCCATGCAGTCCACTCCTCCAAAATTTCGCCAACGCCCATGACCCGGGGCATGCCCGCAATGAGGATATTGAAATTACAGGGGAAGCTATCCTGCAAGGTAGTCATGCGGAACAGCTTTTGCATCAGCTTTTCCGGTTCTACGCCACGCTTCAAGTCGATGGTCAGTTTCAAGCCGCCCAAGTCGGTCTCGTCCCGCATGTCGTTGATCTCTTTGATCTTGCCGGCCTTGATCAGATCCGCCACCTTGTCCATGATGACTTCCGTGGTGGTGGAATAGGGAATCTCGTAAATTTCAATGAGGTTGCCCTCTTTGACATAGCGCCACTTGGCCCGGAGCTTGAAGCTGCCACGGCCTGTTTGGTAAATCTCACGGGTGGCATTCTCATCGAAAATCAACTCACCGCCGGTGGAGAAATCCGGGCCGGGAAGGGTCTCCAAAATGTCGTGGTCGGGGTTTTCCATCAAAGCAATGGTGGTATCGCAGATCTCTTTCAGGTTGAAAGAGCAAATATTGGATGCCATACCCACAGCAATGCCCTGATTGGCAGAAACCAGCACATTGGGGAATGTGGTAGGAAGCAAGCTGGGCTCTTTCATGGTGGCGTCATAGTTATCCACCATATCCACCGTATCGGAATCGATATCCCGGAACAGTTCATCACAGAACTTATCCAGTTTTGCTTCTGTGTAACGGGAGGCCGCGTAGGCCATATCCCGGGAGTAGACCTTACCGAAGTTGCCCTTAGAATCCACAAAGGGATGCAAAAGCGTTTCGTTGCCTCTTGCCAAACGCACCATGGTTTCATAGATGGCGGCATCACCGTGGGGGTTGAGCCGCATAGTCTGACCCACAATGTTGGCGGACTTGGTTCTGCCGCCGTTCAACAGACCCATTTTGTACATCGTATACAGCAATTTCCGGTGGGACGGCTTGAAGCCGTCAATTTCGGGAATGGCCCGGGATACGATGACCGACATGGCATAGGGCATGTAGTTGATCTCCAAGGTTTCGGAGATTGCCTGCTCCGTGGTAGATCCAACCAGACCCATGATGCCGCTGGTGTCGATTTTTTTCTTATTCTGTTCCGGTTCTTTCTTCTTTCGTGCCATTATAATCCTCCTGTCATTCCGAGCCAGTGCGCACACTGGCGTGGGAATCCCCATCGTAAGAGGAGATTGCCACACCAGTGACATCGGTCACTGGTTCGCAATGACATATAGTTAAGAAATATCAGCCAATTCCAAATACTTGGGGCCGTTCTCTGCAATAAAATTCTTACGCTCGTTCAGAGCATCGCCCAGCAAAACATCAAAATAATGACTGGTACGCTCTGCATCCTCGGGCATGACCTTGATCAGCCGACGGGTTTCCGGATTCATGGTGGTCATCCACATCATCTCCGGGTCATTCTCACCAAGACCCTTGGACCGCTGAATGGTTACCTTTTTGCCTTCCAGCTCGGCAAGGATCTTTACCTTTTCCGATTCATTGTAGGCAAACCAAGTCTTGTCCTTGCAGGTAATCTCAAACAAGGGAGATTCTGCGATATACACATAACCGTCACGAATCAGCGTGGGACACAAGCGGTACAGCATGGTCAAAATCAAGGTGCGGATCTGGAAGCCGTCCACATCCGCGTCGGTACAGATAACGACTTTGTTCCAACGCAGCTGAGAAATGTCGAAACTGCTCAATTCCTTGGCCTTCTTGCCCTGCACTTCCACACCGCAGCCCAATACCTTCATCAAATCCGTGATGATGGGGGATGCAAAAATCTTGTTGTAGTCCGCTTTCAGACAGTTGAGGATCTTACCGCGGACGGGCATAATGCCCTGAAATTCTGCGTCCCGGCTCAGCTTGACGCTGCCCAATGCGGAGTCACCCTCCACGATGTACAGCTCCCGCTTGTCCGTATCCTTGCTGCGGCAATCCACAAATTTCTGCACCCGGTTGGCGATGTCCACCTTGGCAGAAAGGTTCTTTTTAATGTTGGATTTTGTCTTCTCCGCAGATTCCCGGGCACGCTTGTTGATGAGGATCTGCTCCGCGGCTCGCTCCGCTTCCTGCTTGTTCTCAATAAACCAAACTTGCAGCTGGTCTTTGAAGAAAGCCGTCATGGCCTCTTGGGTAAATTTGGAGTTAACAGACTTTTTGGTCTGGTTTTCGAAACAGCCGATGGTGGAGAAGCAGTTGGTCACCAGCACCAGAGAGTCCTGAATATCCTGATAGAGGATTTTGTTCTCGTTTTTGGTGTACTTATTGTTTTCCCGGAGGAACTTGTCGAAAGCCGCCGTAAAGCCCAGCCGCACTGCCCGGTCGGGGCTGCCGCCGTATTCCAGCCAAGAGGAGTTGTGATAGTATTCCACATGGCTGACCTGCTTGCTGAAACAGAAGGAGCAGGTGATTTTCAGCTTCATTTCCGGGCGGTTTTCCGCATCCCGGCCACGGCGCTCCGTCTCCCAGTAGGTGGGCATGGTAAAGGCGTTGTCCCCTACCAGCTCGCCGATATACTGCTTGATGCCGTCGTCGTAGCAGAATTCTTCCTCTTCAAACTTTTTGCCAACCTGATTGCGGAATTTGAAGCGAACGCCCTTGTTGACCACCGCTTGGCGGCGCAGAACATCCCGGTAATAATCCGCAGGAATGTTGATATCCGTAAACACCTGCTTGTCCGGTTTCCAATGGAACACGGAGCCGGTCTTGCGGCCACGGTCGGTAGGTTCTTTTTTCAAACCGCCCTTGTTGCGACCCTTTTCAAAATGCAGGTCGTAGCGGAAGCCGTCACGGCGGATAGTGGCGTCAAAAAACTCGGATGCATATTGGGTTGCACAGGAGCCCAAGCCGTTCAGGCCCAAGGAGTACTCATAGTTCTCGCCATTTTCCCCATACTTGCCGCCGGCGTACATTTCGCAGAACACCAGCTCCCAGTTGTAGCGTTTTTCTTTTTCATTGTAGTCCACGGGGCAGCCACGGCCAAAGTCCTCAACCTCAACGCTCATATCCTCGTAACGGGTGACGATGATGGTGTCACCGTGACCTTCCCGGGCTTCGTCGATTGCGTTGGAGAGAATTTCAAAAACCGCGTGCTTACAGCCTTCCAGATCGTCCGAACCAAAGATAACCGCAGGGCGTTTGCGCACCCGGTCCTCCCCTTTGAGCATGGAAATGCTGGAATTGCCGTATTGTTCTGTTTTCTTTGTAGCCATAATCGATACCACACTTATCCATAATAATGCTAGTTTATTATACGCATTTTTTCATAAAAAGTCAACGATTGGCAGCTATGTACACTTGCATTCCCCTGTAAATTGCGTTATAATACCCAGCAGAAAAGGAGATGCTCATATGAAGCTGACAGTAAAGCATGTTATGTTTATCCTGATGTCCGTGCTGCTGGTACTGACTGTTGTCATGTTTCTGGTCACAGTTGGCCGTGCACTCGACATGTTCCAATTAGGCGGAAGTCCAAACACGAACACACCCCAAAATAGTAATCCTGCCTCCGGCCCTGTACTCAACAGTTCCATCACTACCAGCAAGCCCATCGTTACAGAGCCCGGGCATGTACACGAATTTGTCCAGATTAAGACCTATTCCGCTACCTGTGTCAGTTCCGGTTATACGCTGTATGAATGTTCCTGCGGCAAGCCCGACATCCGTGACTTTAAGCACCCTCTGGGACATAAATACGGAGAATATTCCGTGGTTGCCGCAACCTGTACAACCGACGGCTGGACAGAGCGCACATGCAGCAGATGCAACAACATCGAAAAAACCGACATTGTTACCGCATCCCACAATTTTGACGACTGGACGGACGTAGAGTCCGCTGACGGTATTCCCACACAGGAGCAGCGTTTTTGCTTCGGTTGCAGCATTACCGAGATCCGCAGTCTGGACCCTGCTAACACATGGGTGCTCCAACTGACTGAGTTGGAACCGCTGTATACCTTTGTCCATTATCAGATCGTTGTGGATCTGGCAGAGAACGAAAATGATCCCGTCTATGACATCTATCTGGAAGACGGTTTGGATGCCACTGGTTTTGATTATCTCAACGGAGAGGTTGTGCTTTCCTATCTGAACAACGGCATGCCCACGCAGTGCATCGTTCCGTCCTACGCAAAGGTGCAGACACTCTATGCTGACGGCACTGTAACCAACGAAGCACCTGCCGAACCGTCTGTTCCCAATCCCGACCCTGAGAATCCTGAGAACCCCAACCCCGATGTTGGTGGCGAAGGCTCCGGCGACGGTACAGGCTCTGACCAGACAGGCACCGAAACAGAATAACAAAATCCGGGGAACGCAAATGCGTTCCCCTGATTCAATTTATCGGAATATTCGTTTACTTCAAGCTTTCCTCAACAGCAACAGCAACGCTAACGGTCATACCGACCATGGGGTTGTTACCAGCGCCCAGGAAGCCCATCATTTCCACGTGGGCGGGGACGGAGGAAGAACCTGCGAACTGTGCATCACCGTGCATACGGCCCATGGTATCGGTCAAGCCATAAGAAGCGGGACCTGCAGCCATGTTGTCGGGGTGCAGGGTACGGCCTGTACCACCACCGGAAGCAACGGAGAAATACTTCTTACCCTGCTCGATGCACTCTTTCTTGTAAGTGCCGGCAACGGGGTGCTGGAAGCGGGTGGGGTTGGTGGAGTTACCGGTGATGGAAACGTCCACGCCCTCGTGGTGCATGATTGCAACGCCTTCACGAACGTCGTCACAGCCGTAGCAGTTAACGGCAGCACGCTCACCCTTGGAGTAAGCGATCTTGTTGACGATGGTCAGCTCGCCGGTGTAGTAGTCAAACTTGGTCTGCACATAGGTGAAGCCGTTGATACGGGAGATGATCTGAGCGGCGTCCTTGCCCAAGCCGTTCAGGATAACCCGCAGGGGTTCCTTACGAGCCTTATTGGCGGAGCGGGCAATGCCGATAGCACCTTCAGCAGCAGCGAAGGACTCGTGGCCGGCCAGGAATGCGAAGCACTTGGTCTCGTCCCGGAGCAGCATAGCGCCCAGATTGCCGTGGCCCAGACCGACCTTGCGGTCCTCAGCGACGGAGCCGGGGATGCAGAATGCCTGCAAGCCGATGCCGATAGCCTCAGCAGCCTCAGCAGCGTTCTTAACGCCCTTCTTGATTGCGATGGCGGCACCTACACAGTAAGCCCAAGCCACGTCTTCAAATGCGATGGGCTGAATGCCCTTGACGATTTCGTAGGGATCAAAGCCCTTGGCGGTGCAGATGTCGCGGCAAGCCTCAACAGATTCCAGACCGTACTGAGCCAGGACACCGTTGATCTTGTCGATTTTTCTTTCGTAACCTTCAAACAAAGCCATTTTTGTGTCCTCCTCTTATTCGTGACGGGGGTCAATATACTTGGCAGCGTCAGCAAAACGGCCGTAGGAGCCCTTTGCCTTCTTGAGTGCCTCGTTTGCATCGTCGCCCTTCTTGATGAAGTCCATCATCTTACCCAGATTGATGAACTCGTAACCGGTGATCAGGTTGTCCTCGTCCAGAGCGATGCGAGTGACATAACCCTCGGCCATTTCCAGATAACGGGGGCCCTTTGCCTTGGTGGCAAACATGGTACCCACCTGGCTGCGCAGACCCTTACCCAGGTCTTCCAGAGATGCACCAACTGCCAAGCCGTCCTCAGAGAAAGCGGACTGGCTGCGGCCGTAAACGATCTGCAAGAACAGCTCGCGCATAGCGGTGTTGATGGCGTCGCACACCAAGTCGGTGTTCAGAGCCTCCAACAGGGTCTTACCGATGAGGATTTCGGAAGCCATAGCGGCAGAGTGGGTCATGCCGGAGCAGCCCAGAGTTTCTACCAGAGCTTCTTCAATAATACCTTCCTTAACGTTCAGGGTCAGCTTGCAGCAACCCTGCTGAGGAGCGCACCAGCCAATGCCGTGGGTAAAACCGGAGACATCCTTGATCTCCTTGACCTGAACCCACTTGCCCTCTTCGGGAATGGGAGCGGGGCCGTGATATGCGCCCTTGGCAACGCTGCACATATGTTGTACTTCGCTACTGTAAATCATGGCAAATTTCCTTTCTTATGGGGGTAAAATAATTTTGCCCCTTAATTTCCGCATATATTATACAGGCCGCCGCAAGAAAAGTCAATTCCTCGCGGCGGCTTTTTGTCACATTTTATTCCTGAATCTTTTTCACAAAAGCAGCGCGGTCAGCCGCTTTGAAATAGGCAGAGCCGGCTACCAGCACTTCTGCACCGTTTTCTTTGCACAGGGTGCAGGTATTTTCATCCACACCGCCATCCACTTCCAAGATGCAGGCAGGATTCACCTCGTCCAGCATCTGGCGGAGCTTGCGGAGCTTTGGCATCATATCTGCCATAAACTTCTGGCCGCCAAAACCGGGTTCTACCGTCATCACCAGAATCATATCCACCTTATCCAGATAAGGAATGGCCGCTTCCGCAGGGGTACGGGGTTTCAGGGAAATCGCAGCCTTGCAGCCCATAGCCTTGATTTTTTCCAGCGCTTCCAGTGTGTTATGGGGTTGGTCAGCTTCAATGTGGATGGTCACATAGTCCGCACCGGCCTTGACAAACTGCTCTACATAACGGATGGGGCGATCGATCATCAGGTGCACATCCAGCACCATATCCGTCAGCGGACGAACCGCTTGAATCAACGGAAAACCAAAGGACATATTAGGGACAAAGATTCCGTCCATCACATCCATATGTACCCAATCCGCGCCGGCTTCTTTCAATTCCAGAATATCTCTGCCCATATTTGCAAAATCCGCGGACAAAATAGAAGGTGCAATTTTTGCCATAACAAAATTCTCCTCATGGTTTGTTTTTATTATCATACCACCAAGATTGGTTAATTGCAAGCCAATCAAAAATTTTCCCGTATTTCTTTCGTATTGCGGGGCATACTAACCCAGAACTCAAAATAAAGGAGGAAAAAATCATGAATTGCAAGGCAAACAAGTGCATCGAATGCACCGTACAGCAGTGTGCATACCACTGCGACACCGAAAACTACTGCTCTCTGGACCGCATTATGGTGGGCACCCACGAGCAGAATCCTGCTATGGACCAGTGTACTGACTGCAAGTCTTTCCGCAAAAAGTAATTTCCCGGTGGCGGCAAATGCCGCCACCTTTTTTCTTGACTGCGGCACGGAAAAATAGTATGATAAACAGGAATTTGCTTATGTATGTTCAAAAAACCTTATCTGCGTGTTTATATTTTTTTCACATACCGTAACTACGATAAGGCTGTACATAAAACCGGGAGGAATTACCATGGAAAATATAGAAAACATCCCCGAACAGGAATCCCAAGAAGTTACCCTGTTTGCAGACGCTCCACAGGCGACAGAGGAGTCCGAGGAAATGGAATGCGAGGTGTGCATCCCTGAGGAGGAGCTTCCCAAAAAGCAGAAGAAGCGTTCCTATACAGTTTTAAAAATCTGCCTTGCGGTGGTTTTGGTGATTGCCGCGGTGGTTACCGGTTGCTGTGTCACCGCTTATTGCCTGAACCGTTACTGGGTGCATCATTATAATCAAGCGGTCATCTATATGCAGCAGCAGTTTGCCTATCTGCAAGAGCAAATTGAGGACAACTCCTTTACCGGTCAGGGCAACTCCGTTTCCGGCACGCCTTCTGTTTCCGACGGACTGACCCCCGGTCAGATTCACGCCCAGAATAAAGACAGTGTGGTGGGCATTGCAAAC
>JAZORJ010000136.1:0-6170 GCA_045656525.1 Faecousia sp.
AACTCAGAGACATATTCCTTTGCTTGGATACGCATAACCATACATTTTTTTAGCGCTTGGCGAATATGTTTTCTGCCACTAGAAGAGAGTTCCGATAAATCGAACGGGGTATCTTTCACCACATACCACCAGTCGGTTTCATGGTCGCAGTCAAAGTCGGTTGTCCATCTGGCCAACAAGGGACTTCCATTTAGCTTCCAAATACTCCCATCTCTTACTGGCGTGGTATCTGGCTCTTCATGTGGGGGAGTCGTGGGTATGGCTGCATGATTATAATATCTCCAGCCCTGAATATCCATGCTTACACCCCCAATAGTTCCTTTGCTTCCGCCTGTTTTTCATCGTAAGTTGCCTGGTCAATTTTTCCTTGCTGCATCAACCAGTCGCCATAATCCATATCTGACACCGTTCCTTCCCGGACGGTATCACTTCTTTTAATTACCTTGCCCACAGTCTGGAAAATGATCTTCATGTCCTTAGCCAAGGTAATTCCACTCTCAATGTACTGCAAATCGTACGCAATTTTCTGCTCCCATGTAATGTTATTGCGTCCGTTCACCTGTGCCAGCCCAGTCAAGCCCGGGCGGACATCATGCCGCCGCCTTTGCTCCGCAGTCATAAAGGTCATATCCCGCACCAACTGAGGTCTGGGGCCTACGATGGACATATCTCCCTTGGCAATATTCACCAGCGAAGGAAGCTCATCCAAAGAAGTGGAACGGAGCAAAGCGCCGTATTTTCCAAGTCTTTGATCATCGGGAAGTAGGTTGCCATTTTCGTCCTTTGCATTGCTCATGGTTCGCAGTTTAATCAGCTTAAAGATCTGCTCATTGCCATTTTTGTCCTTCATGCCCGGTCTGGGCTGTAAAAAGAACGGGTTTCCTTTCATAGCAATAGCACCGATTATGATCAAAAGCAACAGCACCGGTGACAGCACGATCAGTGCCGCAATGGATAACACACAATCCATCACTCTTTTAAAACGCTTTGCGTACATTCCGTAATCCTCGTCAGAATTTAATTAAAGCACGATTTGATAATCTCAATAATTTGGGTCTGTTCTTCAGCGGTCATCTTGTTGTCACTGGGCAGACACAAACCACGCTCAAAAATATCCGCGCCCACATCCTCACAGCCGCCTGCAATATAGGCATTGGTTCTGCACCGTCCGCTGCCCTCACGGGTGACAAATTCATGCATGCGGTACATCGGCTGCATGTGCATGGGCTTCCAGATCGGTCTGCCTTCGGCATTATACTCCGCAAGCGTTTCCAAAATTTCCGTAGGGCAAGTCTTACCTTTTTCAGATACATACAGTGCCTTAGAATCGTCACGCACCTGCTTGCACATATAATCTTTCTCAATAATCATGCAAGAGAGCCAATAGTTCGGCTCGGTGTCTTCTGTAATCGTATTCATCTGCACGGGCAGATCCTTGAAGCCTTCCTTGTACCGCTCATAGATTGCCTTTTTCCGTGCGATATGCTCTTCTAAATAGGGGTATTGTCCGCGCACAACACCCGCAATGACATTGCTCATGCGATAGTTGTAGCCGACTTCCTCGTGCTGATACCAAGGAGCATTTTCCCGGGCTTGCGTGGACCACTTGCGGGCTTTATTGGCAACCTCAATATCGTTGGTCAGCAGACAACCGCCGGAAGATCCGGTGATGATTTTGTTGCCGTTGTAGCTAATTGCGGAATAGTCGCCAAAAGAGCCGCACTGTTTGCCGTGGACGGTTGCGCCCAAAGCCTCGGCTGCATCCTCAATCAAAATCGCGCCGTGTTTTTCGCAGATTTCTTTAATAAGATCCATCCGTCCGGGGAAGCCGTACAGTTCCGCAGAAACCACCAATTTTACCTCAGGGTACATCTCAAATGCTTTTTCCAGAGCAACGGGATCCATATTCCAAGTCTCTGCATCGGTATCGATAAAAACAGGAATGCCACCCTCGTAAACCACCGGATTAAGCGTTGCGTCAAAGGTCATATCGGAACAAAAGACCCGCTTGCCTTCCAATGCGCCATGACTGATCGCGGGCTTGCCGAAGAGCGTTTCTCCTGCATGCTTGATTGCCAGATGAAGCGCGGCAGTGCCGCAAGACAATCCAACCGCATAATTCATTTCCGCCTTTTCTGCGGCAATGCGCTCCACTTCGTTAATATTCTCACCCACTGTGCTCATCCAGTTAGTGTCGTACGCCTGCTGAACATATTTCATTTCGTCGCCGTGCATGGTGGGGGTCGCCAGCCAGACTTTTGTTTTAAACTTCTCGTATTTCATAGTACGTTCCTCGGTTAAATTGTTTTATACACCTACCGGGCTCTCCTGCTTTGCGGCATTCAGAACCTGCTGTTCGTAGGCTTCGCCCTTTTCCTCTGAGCCCTTATCACCGGCGGGGTGGTAAGTGGGGACTACCTCTGCTACCAGATTGCGGATGGTATCCTCCTGACCGTCATATGCGGCATTCATCAGTCCTTGCAGCTGCTTCAAAAATACGTTGGTATCGAAGGGAATGGGGCAGCCGATGTGGATCAGGTGATTGGGCGTTGTCCGCAAGCCTTCCTCAGACATCAGTTTTTCCTCAAACAGCTTTTCGCCGGGGCGCAGACCCGTATATTCAATGCGAATATCCTCATCCGGCCGCAATCCGGAAAGGCGGATCAGGTTTCTGGCCAATGTATCGATCTTCATGGGAGAACCCATGTCCAAGACAAAAATTTCGCCGCCGTCGGCATAAGTGCCGGCCTGCAACACCACGGACACTGCCTCCGGAATGGTCATGAAATAACGGATAATATCCGGGTGGGTCACTGTAACGGGACCGCCCTTTGCGATTTGTTCCTTAAATCTGGGAATTACGGAGCCGTTGCTTCCCAGCACATTGCCAAACCGAACGGCCACAAAATCCGTAGCCGGCTGCACAGTAATGGTGGGCAGCTCCTGCTTTTTGGTCTCATCGCTGACCCGGTGAACACGCAGGAGGGACAGCTCGTCCACTCTGCCTTCCCGGATTTTCCGGTCAAAGGACTGGATGATCATTTCGCACAGACGCTTGGAGGCGCCCATGATGTTTGTGGGGTTGACCGCCTTATCCGTAGAGATCAGCACGAACTTTTTACAGCCGTTCATCACCGCTGCAAAGGCCGTCTTATATGTACCAATGGCGTTATTTTTGGTGGATTCGCAGGGACTGTCCTCCATCAGAGGGACATGCTTATGTGCCGCTGCGTGATAAACCACATCCGGACGGTAGGTTTTGAACACCTGATTGATTCTTCTGCTGTCCCGGACAGAACCGATCAGCACTTCCAGATCCAACTGGGGGTATTTATCCCGCAATTCCAAGCCAATGGCATGGGCATTATTTTCATAAATATCGAAAACGATCAGCTTCTTGGGATTGTGCTGGGCGATCTGTCTGCAAAGCTCGCTGCCGATAGATCCGCCGCCGCCCGTTACCAAAATGACCTTGCCCTCAATGAAGCTGTAAATCTCATCCATATTTACCTTAACCGGCTCACGACCCAACAGGTCCTCAACGGCCACATCCTTCAAGGATTTGGCTGTGATATCCTCGTGCATCATGGTATATGCCGCAGGCAAATTTTTCAGCTCGCAATTTGTTTCCTTGCAAATCTCCAAGATTTCCCGGCGCTGCGCCACGGTTGCGCTGGGCATTGCCAAAAAGATTTTTTGAATCTGATACCGTTCGGCACTGTCCAAAATCTTATCCCGGCCGCCCACAACAGGAACGCCCTCGATAATACGACCCCATTTATTCCGGTTGTCATCGATGATGCAGCATACCCGTTCGTTGCCGGACTCTGTATTGTGCAGATCCCGCAGGAGAAGCTGTCCCGCCGCACCTGCGCCAATCAGCATCACCCGGCTGGCCATGGCACGCTGCTCGGAACGCATTCTCTTTTTCCGCTCCAACAGGATAAAGCGATATCCGAAACGGACGGACAGCACCAGCGCAAACTGGACAAAGGCACCGATGAAATAATAGGTAATCGGCATCCGTTCGAACAGCAGCGTAATACCCACCGCATGGGTAACGGTCAGGATCACAGCGCCAAATACGATACGCTCTGCCTCTACGAGGCTGGCAAAACGCCAAATGCTTCGATACAGCCGCAGCGACAGAAACACCACAATGCTCAGCACTGCATGAATCGGCATGTATTTCAGCCACGCAGCCATATATTTTGCAGGGATCTCACTGTATTCGCAGTCAAAGCGAAGCCACAGCGCAAGAAAATAAGATGCCACAGCCACCGTCAGGTCAAAGAGCATTAAAAACACATTAACCCAATGCCAATGCTCCATTCCCAGGTTTTTATGTACCTTGCCTGTCTCCTGTACTTTCATAGTTCTCATCTCCCATAGGTATCGTCCAAGGCAGTTTGATTCCGCAAACGCATACACCTGCCCACTATATATCAACATACAGTATACAAGATTATATAACAAAAATCAAGAAAAATTGTAGCTATTACAGCACAAAAACAGCGCAATGATAGCTCATTGCGCTGTTTTTTGTAAAATATGGATTTAACAGGAATTTTCTGTTCAGCCAGAACGAACTTTTGGTTCTGAAATTACATAACTTCCCGTAATTTCTCGATCATCTGAGAGCGCAGATTTTCCGAAAATGCATTTCCCTTGGGATAGCTGTCAAATTGCAGATCCATGCCTGCGGCGGCATCGATCATGGCGACGACCGCATCCCGGCCGATTTTTTCTTCCAGCGCATAGCAGATGTCTGCATCCTGCATGGCTTCAAAGGTGACTTCTCCCCGGATGGACGGGTACACCCCGTTTTTGCCGGGGTAGACGATAAACGGGTCTCCCGAGGGATAGCTCTTATCCCCGGATGTGGTCTGGTACGGATTGATGGAATACAAAGACCGGCGGGCGTTGTAGTAATTAAAGCCCCAGTGCAGGAATCCTTTTATCTGGAACTTATACAGCAAGAATCCCAAAATCCGCGTCCGATAGGACGGCATAGCCAAAAAAGAATTGGTATAGACCGTAGTCGGGAAGCAGCAGTAGTAGACCCATTGATTGGGAATATCGTGAGGCAAAAATCCCCCGATCTCATAGACCGCAGTGACCGGACACTCTATCAGACCCTTTTCATAAAATTCATACTCCGAAATTGCGTCCATAGTCTTGCTGTTACCGATCAGCGGTCTTATGATATTGGCCGCTTTTTGATAGGATTCCATTTGTTCCAGCTTCGGTTCGTCGGATGTGTGGAAATAGGTATTTTCACTGATCCCCTCGGCTTGCAATTCCTTGGCAATGGCCGATATATACTGCTTCAAAAATTGCACATATTCCGCAGAATCCGCCGCCACGTGCCAGCCGAACATATAGTCGGTCTTGCCGTTTTCCGTAACCCGGATATTGGGCGCGCACTTTGCGCCCCATTGCGTGAACAGGTGGGCAATTTCATAGTAGCGCACGCCGTTTCGTTTGCAGATGTCAATAAACCGATGGAATTTCTCAAAAGAAAAATGATAGGTTTCCCCTTTTTTCTCGATATCCACCAGTTGGACACAGGGACGGGCCGTGCCAATCTCCGTATCCAGAGGCGGAGTATGCACCGGCACAAGGATCATATTGATGCCCACATCCACCGCGGCGGCAATGTACTTTTCGATCAGTGCCCAGTGCTCTTCCGAAAAGATCTCCACATTATGGACATCGGCTATGCAGTCAGCATAGAACCACCGGGTATAGATCACCTTCTGCTCAGGCATTTGCGCAGGAATAACCGTAACAGTCATGTTCTGCTCTACCTTTTCCGCCAAGTCTTCTCCCCGTTCGCGAATAGAAAAAATAACTTTAATGGTGTAATTCCCGGGCTTACATGTCTTTGGAATGTCCACCTTGACCCAAACGCTTCCCGGTGTATCCCGGAGTACCATCCGGTTGTTTTCCTCGGAAAGGGGCACAAGGATATCCGGCATTGGGCCGGGGGTAAAGGTGATATAGTCCTCCGCAGGATTATCCGGGTACATAGGATAATCCATATTGGCTTCCCGGACTCTGTAAAGCTGAATATGATCTGCTAAAGCCGATTCCACCGCAACATCTGCGATCAGCTCCTCCCGGCTTTTCAGGCTGATCTGGTAAGAAAATCGCTCGCCTGTCAAGCA
>JAZORJ010000137.1:0-3519 GCA_045656525.1 Faecousia sp.
TGCATTCCAAGTTTTTGCGTACTCAACGCCGGTCAGATTCTTGCCGGTGATGAAACGGACCAAGTCCACACCGTGAATGGCGATATCGTTGATGGTGCCGCCGTGCTTGCCTTCCTCGAAATACCAGCCGGGACGGGTGCCGTAGCTCAGGCAGTGCTGGCCGGTGAAGGTAGCGATCTTGACCTCGCCGATGGCACCGCTTGCCACCAATTCCTTGGCCTTGGAAGCCTGCTCCATGTACCGCAGGTCCAGCATGCAGCAAACCTGCAAGCCGGTTTCCTTGGTCAGACGCTCGATTTCGTCCAGCTCTTCAAGGCTGGTGCAGACGGGCTTGTCGCAGATGACATGCTTGCCGTTTTTCAGAGCCTCGATCACCAGTGCGCCACGCTTGGCGTAGTAGTCACCGATGGCTACGACTTCCACAGCGGGGTCGCCCACCAAAGCGGCGTAATCACCATAGCAGAAGTCAGCGTTCAGAGTTTGAGCGGTTGCTTCTCTGGTAGCCTTGTCCTCTTCCCAGCATCCCACGATGGTAACATCAGATCTTTTCTGTGCGGTTTCGTACAGGGAAACGATATGTCCGTGACGGAAACCTGCAAAAGCAATGCGCATAGTTATGTCCTCACTTTCAAATTTATGTTAGCTATCATTCATTATAAACATTTATTTTGCCATGTAAAGTGTTAATTCTCAAAAAGAGATTGCAAAAACTACACTATTGTGATATAAAGGCAGAAAGAGGTGAGTGTATGCTGTGTTCCAACTTCAAAGATGGCTCTTTTGTATACAACCATGTACGGCATAAACCGGGTGAGGTGCGTGGCGTTTCTCCGCAAACCCACAGTGCATATGAGATTATTTTGCTAAACAATTGCGAAGTTACCTATGGTGTGGAGGAAAAAAGCTATCAAGTAAAGCCCAACAGCCTGATTTTTACGCCGCCGGGCAAGCTGCACAGCCTTCGGGTGGATGAACGATGGGGTTACGACCGATTTGATATCATCTTTGACACAAAAGCCATCAATGGAGAAGTGCTGAGTCAGATTCCGCAAGATCTGAATGTGTTTTCCTTTGAAGAGGATACCACGGTGCAATCGCTGTTTTACAGAATGGAATATTACTGTCAGTATTTTGAAGGAGATGCCTTACAATCCGTGCTGACGGATTTAACTGAGCAGGTCGTTTATGAACTGGCGATTTTTATACGAAAGGGTAAATTAAAACCCACCCGCCACCATGCGGTCAATCCCACGGTTGCGGCGGCTATTGAGTACATTGACAAACATCTGTATTCGGAATTCAGTTTGGATATGCTTTGCGGTGAACTGTTTGTTTCCAAAAGCTACTTACACCAATTATTTATACGCTACTTACAGGTTAGCCCTTGGCGGTATATTATCGGCAAGCGACTTGTGGCTGCCCAGCTGGCGATCCGGGCAGGGGAGCGGCCGACAGAGATTTATTCGCAGTACGGCTTTTCGGAGTATTCTGCCTTCTATCGGGCATATCATAAACAATTTGGCTATGCACCGTCGGAAGAAAACGAGAGCCACCCCATTTTGGAAAGCGAGTTTCTATAACATTTCCGCATAGACTGATTGGAAGGAGTGAAACGGATGAAGAAGATGGTTTATATAGAGGTTTCCACCACGGATCCTGCATTTAATCTGGCACTGGAAGAATATGTATTTGAAAAAATGAGCCGGGATCGGGAGTATTTTCTGACTTGGCGCAATGACAATGCCATCATCGTCGGCCGTCATCAGAATACGGCGGCGGAGATCAATGAGGAATTTGTCAAAGAAAAGAATATCAAGGTTGTTCGTCGGCTCTCCGGCGGCGGTGCGGTATATCACGATCTTGGAAATCTGAATTTTACCTTCATCATGGATGCCCAGCCGGGGCAGCAGGTTGATTTGCGGAAATTCTGTCAGCCCATTGCCGATACCCTGTGCAGCTTGGGTGCAAATGCAACGGTGGATGGACGAAATGACATTCTCATCGACGGGAAAAAAGTATCCGGTAATGCCCAGTATGTGCGGCAGGGGAGAGTCATGCACCACGGAACGATCCTTTTTGATTCGGATATGTCTGTATTGGGACAGGCACTCATTCCGGATCCTGCAAAGGCACAAGCCAAGGGTGTGAAATCTGTCAGAAGCCGTGTGACCAATGTGCGGCCGTGCCTGAATCGGGATATGACGCTGGAAGAATTCCGAGATACCCTTTCCCAATCCCTGATGCGCGAAGGCTTTGAACACTATGAACTAACGGATAAAGACATTGCCGCCATTGAAGAAATCCGGCAAAACCGCTATGCGCAGCAGGATTGGAACTACGGTTTCTGTGAGCAGGGAACTTTGGTGCGAAAACAGCGCATTGCAGGCTGCGGCACAGTAGAAGTCCATATCACGTTGAAAAACGATCTGATTTCTGATCTTGCGTTCCGAGGTGACTATTTCAGTACGCTTCCGCCGGAAGAATTGGGGAAAATGTTGCTGGGCTTGCCCTTGGTATCCGGTGCAATAGAAATTGCGCTGGCAAATACCCGGGCGGGGGACTACATCACAGGGCTGGAAAACGACGATTTGATCAGGCTTCTTTGCGGAGAATAATGTTATAAAATAGGGTGTTGACAAAATGTTATAACAGTGTTATAATCCTGTTATCTTCAACACAAATATAACATTTTGAGGTCCGATATGAACAGCATCCGCCAAAAAAAGATCTGCGATTTTATCGAATCCAAGCAGATCGTTACAATTAAAGAGCTGCAAAGCCTCTATCCAGATGTGTCATTAATGACCATACACCGGGATTTGGACGCACTGGTGCAGAGCGGTATGATCGTCAAGATCCGTGGAGGTGCCCGTGCGGTGCGTCATACCGGTGACCCCGGCTTTGAAGTGCGCTTGCAGGAGAATAATGCCGGTAAGGCAGCCATGGCAGCAAAGGCCCTGTCGTTGATTCAACCGGGCAGCACCATTTTTCTGGACGCCAGTACCACCAATCTGATGCTGGCAAGGACGTTGCCGGATATCAATCTGAACATCTTTACCACAGCACCCAATATTGCCATTGAGCTTTGCAAGCTCCAACATCCCAGCATTACTCAATGCTGCGGCAATCTGAATAGAAAGACCATGTCCTTGTCCGGCCAGAATACCTTGGATATGCTGGAACGGATCAACATTGACCTTGCGTTTATCGGTGTTTCCGGATGCAATGCGCAGGCAGGATTTACCTGCGGTACGGAAGGGGATATGGCAGTCAAGGCGATGGTTCTGCGCAAGGCTCGCACAAAGGTGATTATGTGCGACCAAGGCAAGTTCAGCCGATTGATGCCCTACACCTTTGCCCGGATTTCGGATGTGGATTATTTGATCTCGGATGCGCCTGTTCCGGAAGCGGTTGCAGCGGAAACGCAGGCAAATGGCGTAATAATTTTATAATTTTGACAAGCAGCGCAGCAAAATGGCTTCGCTGCTTGTCTTTTTTAACGAAATCAGAAAATACCTA
>JAZORJ010000138.1:0-5830 GCA_045656525.1 Faecousia sp.
CAACGAAAAATAGGATCCGTCTTCTAACATAAGACGGATCTTTTTTTGAATTCTAATGTCCGAGTGTCGAGATTCGTTTGCATCGCCGTCCGGGAATGGACGGCGATTAAGGTTTCGCTCCGTCAAGCCGTCGCGAGTGACCTGCCCCCGGCAGGTCAGATTGCATTTTTCGAATCTCAACACAAAAGAAAATTGCGGAGACAGCACATGCTGTTTCCGCAATTTTGGTCCGAGTGTCGAGATTCGAACTCGAGGCCTCTTGAACCCCATTCAAGCGCGATACCAAACTTCGCCACACCCGGATATTCAGTTGCGTCCCTTGACGCTTGGATATATTAGCACACCTTGGCGGAAAATGCAAGTATTATTTTGCATTTTTTGAAAATATTTTTCTGCCGGGGCGTTCCTGCCCCGGCATATGCTTATTTACTCACCGGGGTTGATCTTAATGACCTTGCCCAGATTCCACAGACGGGCAACGCCCAGCTCTGCTTCCTTTTTCTGCTCTTCTGTTTCGTATTCCAAATAGACAGTATGAGCGCCGCATTCGCTGCACTCAACCTGTACATTCCAGCCGCCTTCATGGGTAAGCACACCGGCTCCACGGCAGCAAGGACATTCTTCCAGTTCAATATAGTTCTCCATAATTAACTCCTATCTGAAAATTTCTTCATCATTTCGATAAATCTCAATGCGGCAATATCGGGCAAAATCCGGTGTATATTGCGGCATGTAGCGTTCAATTGCTGCAACCAACTGTGCCGGATTCAGCGCAGGATTCTGGCAGCAAATCCGGGCATTTATGCAAATAGTATTCCCATCAAACCGAGAAATTTCTATCTTGCGTATCATTGGAATAATATCCTGCTGTGTCATACCATTTTTGCTCTTCTTTTCCACGGTCAAAGTAGGTTTGGAAAAGAGTTCCTTCAATTCACTGACTGCACAATTGGAGACACCCTGATCGTATTCCAGATATACGCCACAGTCCAGCAGCGTAATATCTCTGATTTTTGTGTCGGACTCATACACTTTAAGAACTCGCACGCCTTCTACAAGCGTCTGATTCAGCCGCACCATGATTTCCTCGCAGGAAACAGGTTCGCCTTCCAGCGTGAAGTCCAGAAGCTCACAATGACTTTCTACACCCACAGACAGCGGCAATGCGATGGACACCGACGGTCTGGGATTATAGCCCTGCGTGTGCGTTAGATGCAATCCCGCTCTTTTAAAGGTACGCTGAAACAGACGCATGAGGTCAAGGTGGGAAATGTATACCGCATTTCCTGTCTTTTCAAACAAGGCTCTAAGCATCGCACTCCACCTCCTTTAACAGGCAGGCCGCACCGCAGCCGGCGCAGCCGTGGCGGCAATCCGGTGTGATCCGCTCCTGATACGCCTGATGGCGTTCACGCAGCAGGAATTTCTGGTTCACGCCCACATCAATGGTATCCCAAGGCAGGATTTCCTCCTCGCCGTAGCCACGGATCGTGTAGAAATCAGCATCAATGCCGCACTTTTTCATGGCATCCAGCCAGATATCATAGCGGAAATATTCATCCCATCCATCCAAACGGGCACCGTTCAGTGTCGCTTCTTCCAGCATGGGGGCCAGACGGCGGTCACCCCGGGCAAATACCGCTTCCAGACGGCTCAGATCCGGGCCATGATAATTATATTCAATGGATTTCGAATAAAAATGTTCCTTCAAAAGTTTGCAGCGGCGCAGATATTCCGCCGGGGTGATCTGCTTTTCCCACTGGAACGGTGTATGGGGCTTCGGTACAAAATAGGCCGTCGCCACATGGACACGCAGTCCCCTCTTTTTGTTCACGGCATGCTCTTTCCAAGCCTGAATGATCTTATAAACCAGCTCTGCAATTCCGAGAACATCTTCATCGGTTTCTGTGGGCAGACCCAACATGAAATAAAGCTTTACATTATTCCAGCCACCGGAAAAAGCGTTAATACAAGTGCCGAGAATTTCCTCTTCGGACAGGTTTTTATTGATAACATCACGCAATCTCTGAGTGCCTGCCTCCGGGGCGAAGGTCAATCCACTTTTGCGTACCGTTTGCAGTTTTTCCATCAGTTCCCGGGAAAAATTATCAGCGCGCAGCGACGGCACAGAAAGATTCACCCGGTTTTGTTCGCAATACGGGATCATCTGATCCGTAAGTTCTCTTAACCCACGGTAATCCGATGTGGACAAACTGGACAGCGTGATCTCATTATTGCCCGAATCTTCCAAGGTCTCCAACGCTTGGCGATACAAGACCTCGGGACTCTTTTTCCGCACCGGACGGCAGGAAAAGCCAGCCTGACAGAACCGACAGCCACGGATGCAGCCACGGAATACCTCCAAATTGGCACGGTCGTGGACAATCTCAGTAGACGGTACAATGGTCTTCGTGGGCCAATAGGCCTCATCCAGATTCTCAACGATGCGTTTAGTAATTTTCTCCGGCGCGCCGTTTAAAGGAATGATAGCCGCCAAAGTTCCGTCGTCATTATATTCATGCCGGTAGAACGACGGCACATATATGCCGGGGATCTTGGAAACCTCCTGCAAGAATGCTTCCTTTGTCCATTTCTCAGCCTTAGCGCGGTCGTAAAGGCGGATAATCTCCGGAGTGACCTCCTCGCCCTCACCCAAGGAAAAGAAGTCCACAAAGGGTGCCAAAGGCTCAGGATTAAAGGCACACACGCCGCCGGCAAAGACAATATTTTTCAAGCCCTGTCGCTGATCCGCATGCAGGGGGACGCCGGCAAGCCGCAGCATATTCAAAATATTGGAATAGGCCATCTCGTAACCGATTGTAAAGGCGATCATATCAAAATCCTTAACCGGATCTTGGCTCTCCAAGGCCCAAAGGGGCAGATCGTGCTTGCGCATAGCTTCTTCCATATCACCCCAAGGCGCAAAAACACGCTCACACCAGACACCGTCCATGCGATTCATTATGCCATAGAGTATCCGCATACCCAAATTGGACATACCGATTTCATAGGTATCCGGAAAGCAGAACGCAACGCGAACCCGAACATCGGACAGGTCTTTCTTTATTTCGTTAAATTCGCCGCCGGTGTATCGCGCGGGTTTTTGCACTGTGGGCAGAATTCTCTTGCGTAATTCGGTCATAACCGTACCCCTTTTGTCGTATTGCTCTTATTGTACTGCCAAAAGCCGATCTTGGCAAGTGCATTTTCCCGCCAACGACGCCAGAAAAGCAAAATTAGCAGCAAGACCGCAAAAAGACCGATCTGAAAGGCGAGCAATACACTTGCCAAAATCAACAAAATAGCAACAATCCGTTGTGACCAAGCAAAAACACGATGTGCCGTCACCGGAGAGAGGGCCCCATAGACCAGCCCCCGAAGCACACGCCCCCCGTCCAGAGGAAATAAGGGTATCAAATTGTACAATCCGTGTATCACACCGCAAATTGCCGTTCGTGGCATCCATTTTGCCACCAATAGCAGTAGGAGTGAACCCAACGGACCAGCCAAAGCGCAAAGTACCTCTTTTGACGGGGATGCAGCTTGGGTCTCAATCACCGCTCCCCTGCCGCCAATACATATCTTCTCAACGGTCCCACCGCAGAGAAGAATTGCCGCAATGTGACATAATTCATGGAAAAGCCCCGCCAATAAAACAGCGAATACCCATTGCATGGGTAGGATCAGCAGTAATGCCGCAAGGAAGATCAGCGCTCCGGCAGATATTTGAATTTCAAGAGATTTATCCACATTCCGCTCCTTCTAATATCTGGATACAAAACGCGGAAAAAGCGTCAGGGAAATTGGCTCCATCACGAAATGCATCTGCCATTTCCTCCATCGCTCCTGCCGTTGCCGAGAAATCAATACCGGAAGTCCAAATAGCAAGGATGGCCAATACTACACAAATTGCACTAATTCCCAGATGTTTCATCCTTATTTTCCATAAAGCAATGCGATTCGCTTCTCCCGTGCATTCATACAAAATCCGATAACCCATGATCATCCCCCCAGAACAATATACGCCATCAAAACCTCGCCATGCATTTATCTAAAAAATCCCATGTGAGGCTTGACAATGGGAAAGATTTTCATTATAATACACTAGTTATCGGGGTGTGGCGAAGTTTGGTATCGCGCTTGGTTCGGGTCCAAGAGGCCTCGGGTTCGAATCCCGACACTCCGACCATGAAAAGCCGTGATTTCTTCGGAAGTCGCGGCTTTTTCAAACTTTTCAGCTTGTTTTTAAGTCGCAAAATCCGAATTATCTACCACTTATCTACCACTAGGAGCGGAAAACTTGTCTGCAAGGGATGTTGCAATGTTGGCTTTTCGAGCAATATCGAGATGGGAATATATGTTCGCCGTCATTTGAATATCGGAATGACCAAGCCATTCTTGCACATCTTTAAGTGACCAATTCATAGCAATCAACATACTTGCACAGCTATGTCGCAGTTCGTGAAAACGGATATGTGGCAAGTTGTGCTTTTTCAATAGGTCATTAAACCGATGGCTAATATAATCCGGAGTATAGGGACGACCATCCGGCCACTTAAACACATAGTCATTTTCGTGATACTCTCTACCAAACAATAAGCGGTTTTGTTCCTCTTGCCATTTAGCCGCTTGAAAAATCTCCAATGCTTCCGGTATCAGAGGAAATGTTCTCCGGCTACTTGCATTCTTGGTCTTGTCTTTTGCAATGGCCTTGGTGACCTTGGACACAGTATGCCGTATGGCCATGGTCTTTCCGTCAAAGTCGATACTATCCCATTGTAGGCCAAGCAGTTCACTACGGCGCAGACCATACAGAGCAGTTATTTTAACCAAGGGCAACATGGGGTCATTATCCAATGCAGTAAATAGCGCTTTCAACTGTACTTCGCTGTAAAAAGTGCTTTCATAACGGACAAGCGCCGGGAGTTCAACGAATTGACACGGATTGCTCGAAATCAGTTTGTTTTTCACGGCCATATCCAAAGCCTGAGAAATGATATTCTTGTGCGCCCTGATTGACTTGGGAGATAAACCACCCTTTCCGTCCAGTCTACCGCTTTTACACTTATAGTCGATATATTCCTGTAATGTCTTGTGGTCTATATCCGCAAGTGCGGTTTTCCGGTTATCAAAGTACGGCAAAATGTGCTTGTCTGCGGTCACTTGATACCCTTGCATGGTGACTTCATCCACCTTTCGTGCTATCTGTTCCAACCATATGCGAACATAATCGCTGAAACGGACATCATTACGGACAATGCCTTGCATGCGTTCATACTCTGCTAACTTCTCTCGGAGAAATTGCTCTGCTCGGCGTTTGTTTCCAGTTACAGGAAGGTCGGTGGAAATCCACTTTTTCTTCCGTTTTCCATTCTCATACACATTGAGAACGGCATAGTATTTTCCATTCTTTACAGTCAGACTGCCTGTCATAAAAATCTCCTTTCTTGTGACAGTAGATTGCAGTAGACCGTTACAACTTTACATTGTTCCGTGCGGTCTTCACATATTCTTCAAGCATCATTTTAGGAACGCGAATAGTGCGACCGACATGGATTGCTCCCAGTTTGTTGCCATTTACAAGGGCATAGGCGGCCTTACGACCGATACCCAAGGCTTGGGCAACTTGTGGGATTGACAGAATATCCGGGTAATCCTTGAACACCAGTCAGCACCCCCATTATCCGAAAATGTCGTCCGGGTCGAAGTCTGGGTCATCCGGCAACAACGGAAAATCATTCGTCATGCGCTGTACCTCTTTGATACGGCGGCGAAAAGCATTCCATGTTTCCGGGTTGTCAACTTGAACATTGCGGTATTGCTGTTCAAG
>JAZORJ010000139.1:0-9546 GCA_045656525.1 Faecousia sp.
GCCTTGGTCTGCCCCAAAATGATCTGAATTCCGGATTCGAGTGTGGCATTCAGAAGACTCAAAAATGCAAAGCCAAGGCCACCTGCCGCACCTGCGCCGGGGTATTCCTGATCAGCCGTGTCCGCTATCTCGGATACCAGACGCGCGTAATTGCCAAGCCATGCGTCCATTTTTCGAATCATGTTTTCATCCGCACCCTTTTGCGGCCCGTACACTGCACTGCATCCGTTTTCACCGCATAGCGGATTTTTAACATCGCAGGCGACACGGAATGTACACGCTTGTAATTCCGGCATGGCGTCCTCTGTGAAAATCGCAGTTAGCTTTTCCAGTCCTGCCGCACCTTGGGATATGGGATTCCCATTCTCGTCCAAAAAGCGAAAACCCAGCGCACTGAGCATACCAACACCGCCATCATTTGTGGCACTGCCGCCAATGCCAATGATGAAACGGCGGCATCCACGGGCAATTGCGTCTTTGATCATCTCGCCCACGCCAAAAGTTGTGGTTTTCAAGGGATTGCTCTCTTTTAGGGGAACCAAGGTGATTCCGGCGGCGGCAGACATTTCAATAACAGCGACATTACCCGGCAAAACCCCATACTGCGCCTTTACCGGCGCACCCAAGGGGCCTGTAACAGTAATTTCAACGCGGTCACCTTCGCAACCTACACAAAGCGCTTCAACAGTTCCTTCACCGCCATCCGCTATGGGATGCACAATAACATCAGCCTGCCGGTCAACTTGTAAAATTGCCTCTTTTACGGCATTACCGGCCTGTAAGGATGTCAGGCTTCCTTTAAATGAGTCCATTGCAATAAATACACGCATGTAATCACCGCCTTTGAGTATATTGTAACACATTTTACCACAAGGGACAACCCCAGCCTTTCCATTAAAATCACACTAAAATTTGGCAAATATGATAAAAATTAGGTCTTGACAAACTCTGTCAAATGTAGTATTATATGCAAGCTGATTGCAAAACTTGGAGAAGTCGCGTAGCTGGCCGAGCGCGCACGATTGGAAATCGTGTATACCCCAAAAGGGTATCGAGGGTTCAAATCCCTCCTTCTCCGCCATAAAAATAACACCCATCTTTCGGATGGGTGTTATTTTTATAAGTAGACTCTGGGAGGGATTTGAACAATGAAATGCAACAGTCCGGTGGACTGTTGCTCGCGACGGCTAGACGGAGCGAAACAACAATTTTCGCCAACGGCGAAAATGCAAACAAATCCCTCCTTCTCCGCCATAAAAATAACACCCATCTTTCGGATGGGTGTTATTTTTATAAGTAGACCCTGATAGGGATTTGAACAACGAAATGCAACAGTCCGGTGGACTGTTGCTCGCGACGGCTCGACGGAGCGAAACAACAATTTTCGCCAACGGCGAAAATGCAAACAAATCCCTCCTTCTCCGCCAAAAAGAAAGCACCCTTCGGGGTGCTTTTTCTTTGCACGTAAGTTTGCCGCTCGTAAAGCTTGTACATTTTCGTCGTTTTCCAACACAAAACACAGCATCTTGCAAGGACAGGTATTTTATGGTATAATTTTAATGTACGGACACACGCACACGCACAAAAGGAGGTAGCTATGCTTGCATTATTTGTTTGGGAAGACATCTTTCAAAGTCCCACTGTTGTAACAGAAGCACTTTTGCTCGGTCTCATTATTGCATTGATCGGTGCAGGCGGCTTTATACTCTTTGGCTTTTCCATGAAAGACGACCGTGCCGATAAGCGAATGGAACGGGTGTACAATCCTTGGCAGCAGCTCTCTAAGGAAGAGGATAACACGCCCCCTAAAAAGGACCGCAGAAATCTGAAAACCGTTTTGTTCATTCTGCTGGCAGTGCTGATTGTTCTGATCTGCCTGTTTCTTGCCGTTAAATTTGGATGGATATGAGCAGCTAGTGACCTGACTTGTATACATTCGCTGTGCAAATTATGGTTCGGCTCGGTCAAGCCCTCGCCGGCAACAGTCCACCGGACTGTTGCATTTAGATGGTTCGAGTCAGCCCATCGCCATAATAAAAACCTCACCCCGGATGGGGTGAGGTTTTTATTGGAGCTAGTGACCTGACTCGAACAGGCGACCTTCTCATTACGAGTGAGATGCACTACCGACTGTGCTACACTAGCGCTTTTGCTCGCTTATTATATCGACTTTCCGGCGGATTGTCAACTTCTTTTTCAAGAATCGGAAACCTCATGCAGTTTTTCTCGGATCGCAAGCAGATCCGAGAAAGTCTCCGGTCGTTTGGACACATCCCGCAGCAGTGCAGACGGATGATAGATCGCCGTCACCCATACGCCGTCCTTCTGAACCCACTGGCCATGCTCCCGGGTAATGCGATAATCTTCCCGGATCAGACGCATTGCGGCAATTCTGCCCAAGCAGACGATAATATCCGGCTTGACCAGTTCGATCTGGTTCATCAGATAACCGATACAGGCATCCTGCTCGGTTTCCATGGGATCACGATTTTGAGGAGGACGGCATTTGACGATATTGGCGATATAGCAATTTGTCTTTCTGCTAAGATCGATGATACTGAGCATATCATCCAGCAGTTGACCTGCCCGACCAACAAAGGGCTCCCCTTGCAGATCCTCCTGTTCGCCCGGGCCCTCCCCTACAAACATAATTTTCGCATTCTGATTTCCTATGCCGAAAACCACATTGTGCCGGGTCTCGCATAGGCCGCACTGGGTGCACGCCATGCATGTTTCTTGCAATGTTTTCCAATCCATCATCTTCTGCGGCCCCTTCTCTTTCGCCTTTGCTGATATTTCATAATGTGGAACGAGCCAAGTCCCAAAATTCCAAGGAGACCAAGCACCACAAGTCCCAGGAGAATCAGCAGCACCGTCCACCATCCTGCGCTCTGCATGCTCGCCGGCTTTTCCGGGATGATGGGTGTCTGGGCAACTGCCACAGCATTCATGGCTACCATATCCGTCTGCGCCAGACATTTTGTACCGTACCAAACCTGAACGGCACCCAGTATCTGTCCTTTTTCCAGAGGTGCGGCGAGATTGCTGTAACGGAGTTTGTAATCCCATTTCAGAAGTGCTTCATCCACTTCCGCCGGCAGTACGGTGGAGATGGATGTGGTAGCCTGTGTCACCACATGGCTTGCGCCGTTCGTAACCGGATACTGGGCAAGGGACTGTCCGTCGAAAAAGACCTGACGGAAGGCAAAATTCTCAAATGCATAATCAAGGAGGATTTTGCTTTCCTCAAAACTGCCATGAGCGTCAATACTGCCGTTGGACGCCATTGTGGGAACAGCACCCATTACCACGCAAAGGATCTCCATTCCGTCCTTTTCCGCAGTCAAGGTCAGGCATCTGCCGCCCTCATCGGTTGCACCGGTTTTTCCGCCGGTAACCCGCTTATCGTAGTATTTGGAGTTGCGGGAATTCATCATGTGATTGGTGGTTGTGATCGCCCGTTCCTCGCTTTTGTTTGTAGCGGGAACTGTATAATTCGCGGTGCAGAACATGTCACGGAAAACCTCATTTTCCAATGCAGCCTCCGTGATACGGCAAATATCCCGGGCTGTGGTATAGGTATCCGCATCATGCAAGCCGTGGACGTTGCCGTAATGGGTATTCTTGCAGCCCAATTCCGCCGCCTTATCATTCATCATCTGTAAAAAGCCTTCGATACTGCCACCCACATGCATGGCGATCACCACCGAAGCATCCGATGCCGAGGCAACCATATTGCAGTAAAGAAGATCACGCAGGAATATTTCTTCCTCTGTTTTCAGTTCGATTCCCAGAATACCGATGGGGATCTGCTGACGCATGGACCGGGTTATGGTCACCATCTCATCCAGCTCCCCATTCTCCAACGCAACTAAGGCGGTCATCATTTTGACCATGCTGGTGGGATATATCTTTGCATCCGGGTTATATGCATAAAGCATCGTCCCGCTGTTCAGCTCGTAAAGGATCGCCGCCTTAGCTGTATCCGTGATCTTCTCTTGGGAGCTGAGGGTCATGGCCGCATCCACACTGTGACAGCCATTTGTCACTGCCGGGTCCTCCTCAGCAGCAAAAACCGGGACATTCAGAACACCAAATACCAGAGCAATTGCCAAAATCAGTAACAATATCCGCATTTTTTTCATAATTCTACCTCTATTATTCAACACCGGACTTGTCCAGCAGGAAAAATTCGTGTATAATGTTACATGTATTATATCAGTTTTTATTTTGTTCGTCAATGCAGGAGGGACTTGTCCATGAAAAATAGCCCTGTTTCTATTCTTGCTTGGGCTTGCTTGGTTCTTGCCGCTTTCCTGACCGGTCTGTATCTGGGGCGGAATATTACCGGAGAGTCCATTCAAGTATCGGCTCTTTCCTCCCCTGCCGCGACCGTTTCCTCCGGAACTGTTCCTTCCTCACAAGGTGCAACAAGCTCCACAAAACAGGAAAACGGGAAAATCAATATCAACACAGCGGACCTTCATACGCTGATGTCCCTTCCCGGTATTGGTGAAACCTATGCTCAGCGCATTATCGATTATCGCACCGCCAACGGTCCTTTTAAAAATATTTCCGAAATCAAGAATGTGGAAGGCATCGGGGAAAAGCGGTACGAGAATATCAAAAATCTGATTACCACAGGAGGTTGATTATATGAAAATTCTGGTTGTGGATGACGAAGAACTGCTTGTCAAAGGCATCCGCTTTAATTTACAAAACGATGGATACGAAGTGATCACCGGCTCTAACGGCGCACAAGCTGTCGCTTTGGCACAGGCCCAAACTCCGGACCTCATCATTTTGGATGTAATGATGCCGGAAATGGACGGCCTGACCGCCTGTTCCAAAATCCGGGAGTTCTCCAATGTGCCCATTATCCTGCTCACCGCAAAAGCAGAGGATATGGACAAGCTCATGGGCTTTGACAACGGTGCGGATGACTATCTGACCAAGCCCTTCAATATTTTGGAGCTAAAAGCCCGTATCCGTGCGCTGTTGCGCCGCTCCGGTGCTGTGGATAAAAAGGGCGAGGAAAATTTGCTGACCATCGGTTCCATTTCCTTGGATCTGGACGCCCGCAACGCATACCGCAGTGGAGAATTGGTGGATCTGACTGCCAAGGAATTTGATGTGATCGAATTTCTCATGCGCAATCCCAACCGGGTGTATTCCCGGGAAGCCCTGTTGGATACCATTTGGGCATATGAATACCGCAGTGACATTCGCACGGTGGATGTGCACATTCGCCGTTTACGGGAAAAGCTGGAAAACAATCCGGCTGAACCCAACTATATTATGACAAAGTGGGGCGTTGGCTATTACTTCCGGAAATGATCGCATCGCAAAGCGCAGATACGGAAATATGCAATTCCGTTACGCTTTGGTTTATGTATGCGTCACCTTTGTGGTGCTGCTGTTTTTGAATATTTACTGCTCCGGCACCAGCCAGCGGCTGTTCTACCAGAACAAAGAGGCATCCATGGTAGAAAAATGTCAGGTGGCGGCAGCGGATATTGCCACGCTGGAAGTTTTAAACACCTCCAACGTCTCCAATACCGTCAATGCCATGGAAGGCTTGCGTGTTTCCAGACTTTTGGTCACGGATCACGCAGGTTTGGTGCTGTACGATTCCTATGTCTCCGATTCCGCATTGGGCAGTTATGCCCTGCTCCCGGAAGTTGTTCAGGCCATGGAAGGAAACATTGGTTACGATGTCTTCTCTTGGGAATATCATGACGGCATTATGCTCTCCCGGGTCGCCACGCCCATTGTTTCCCACGGAACCATTGTCGGGTGTATCTACATGATGGAGTATGATGCGGCGCAAGGTAATGTGATTGAGACACTGCAACAGAATATCTTTGTTGTTACATTGATTT
This sequence comes from Faecousia sp., assembly GCA_045656525.1. Classification (GTDB taxonomy): domain Bacteria; phylum Bacillota; class Clostridia; order Oscillospirales; family Oscillospiraceae; genus Faecousia. The sequence goes on from JAZORJ010000139.1 coordinate 5,883, forward strand.
TGGAAATTGCCGTGATTCTGTTTTCCATCGTCTACGCCACCGGTTTTTCCAAGCGTCTGCGGCGGGTTCTTTCTTCCATGCGGATCATCCGTGGCGGTGACTACACCCACCGGGTGGTCATGGGCGGTAACGACGAGCTTACTTCCCTTGGAGATGAATTCAATCTGCTGACCGAGCGTCTGCAAGTTTCCGAAAACAAACGGGCGCAATTTGTCTCCGATGCCTCCCACGAGCTGAAAACGCCGTTGGCATCCATCAAATTGCTGACCGACTCTATTTTGCAGAACGACATGGATCAGGAAACCACCCGGGAATTCGTTTCCGATATTGGCAACGAGGCGGATCGCCTTACCCGAATGACGCAAAAGCTTCTGTCCCTCTCCCGTATTGAGAGTCAGCAGGACGGTGACTGTGAAATCACCTATATGACTCCCACCATTGAGCGGGTGGTGCGGATGCTCACCGGTGTGACAGAGAAGAGCGGAATCGATATTCAGCTGGACTGCAAGGACGACTGTCCCATCCTCATTTTGGAGGATGATTTGTATCAAATTATCTTCAATTTGGTGGAGAACGGCATCAAATACAATGTACCCGGGGGAAATCTGACGATTCGTGCCTTCCGTCAGGAGGATAACGCCATTTTGCAGGTAGCGGATACCGGCATGGGCATTCCGGAGGATGCAATCGGTCACGTTTTTGAGCGGTTCTACCGGGTGGACAAAGCCCGTTCCCGTTCCACAGGCGGCAGTGGTCTAGGATTGGCCATTGTCAAAAACATGGTCGAGCGCAACCAAGGCTCAATTCAGGTGGAAAGCGTTGCCGAGCAAGGCTCTGTCTTTACTGTAACCTTCCCCGTTTTTGACCCTGAGGAGGACAGCCTATGAGAAAGTTACTGTGTATTTTCCTTTGTCTGTGCAGTTTTATCGGGATATTGGGGTGTTCTGCCAATGAATCTGTGCCAGAGAATTCTGTTACGGTATTCTATAAACGGGAAGCGCGGGCTTACGGCACCGTGGACAGCGTGATCGCAGAAACCTACATGGATGCAACCGGCCACGAAGGCGAGCACATTTATCTGATCAATCAATACTTGCAGTCGGCACCAAGTGACGGTTTTGCTTCTCCGTTCCCGCAGGGTATCAAGCTGGTGGGCTACAAGTTAGAGGGTCTGACAGTAAAAGTTGTTCTCAGCGACCGGATTGCCAACCTTTCCGGTATGGATCTGACCATCGCCCTTACCTGTCTTACCCAGACAATCATGTCCATAACCGGCTGTCAGGAAGTAATCCTCAGCGCCGCTACCAAACAGCTGGACGGACAGAATTTTATTACATTGAACCGAGACAGTTATCTTCTATTAGACGACAGCGGTTCATCCCAGCAATAATTTATGAGGTATCAATATGAAATTCCTTTCATGGAACGTTAACGGCCTGCGGGCCTGTATACAAAAGGGTTTTTTGGATTTCTTCCAAAAAACGGACGCAGATTTCTTCTGTTTGCAGGAAACCAAACTGCAAGAAGGACAGATTGATCTGGAACTTCCCGGTTATCATCAATTTTGGTGCTACGCTGAGAAAAAAGGTTACTCAGGAACCGCCATATTTACAAAGCATGAACCCATGAATGTCACTTATGGCATCGGTATTCCGGAAATGGATACCGAGGGCAGAGTCATCACCTTGGAGTACCCAGCTTTTTATCTGGTCACCTGCTATACCCCCAATGCCCAGCGAGAGCTGGCCCGGATCGACCACCGGATGGCTTGGGAAGATGCGTTTCAAGCCTACTTGGTAAAGCTGGATTCCCAAAAACCTGTAATTCTTTGCGGCGATCTGAATGTGGCCCATCAGGAGATCGATTTGAAAAATCCTGCATCCAATCATGGCAGTGCCGGCTTCTCCGATCAGGAGCGCGGCGCATTCACCAAGCTGCTGGAAGCCGGTTTTACAGATTCCTTCCGTTATTTATACCCGAACAAGGCCGAGGCCTACACTTGGTGGAGCTATATGTTCAAATCCCGGGAACGAAACACCGGCTGGCGTATCGACTATTTTGTGGTCTCCAATCGCTTGAAGGATTCCATTGACAACGCTGTGATTCATGCGGACATCATGGGTTCGGATCATTGCCCTGTGGAGCTTCTTCTGAAATAAAGTAAAATTATCCCCCTTTACTGCAATTCTGCGGCAAAGGGGGATCTTTATGTGTTGTTACCATAGCGCAGTCCCAAGCTGACGGCGATTGCATCATCTACCAAGGCCATGTGGTTGTCATCCAAATGACCCATGTGCTCCCGCAAACGGCGTTTGTCAATGGTGCGCACCTGCTCTAACAGGATCACGGAATCCTTGCTAAGCCCAACACTGCCACCGGCAATGTTGATATGGGTTGGCAGGCGTGCCTTCCCTGTTTGGCTGGTAATTGCAGCGGCGATCACGGTGGGCGAGTGACGGTTGCCGGTGTCGTTTTGAACAATCAAAACCGGCCGTGTCCCACCCTGCTCGCTTCCTACCACCGGTGATAAGTCCGCATAAAATATATCTCCTCGTCTGACCGTGGTGTCCATGTGTTTCACTCTCCGAAGAATTCATTTCCTGCGCTACCGGAATTCCTATGTAACGCGGCTATGGGTATTCTGCCACGCACACAGGGGATTTATACGGTAACGCCACCGAAATATCCTATGGAGAAATCATCACGGTTGTTACAGAAAAGCAAAATTTTTGACATCAATTGACAGGAGCCGGCGTCCCTGCCAATAGATCTCACATTGTTGGGGAATGTCATTGCTGTCAAGCCATACTTCCAAATGCAGGGCATTGTTTTCATAGCTGTCATCAATGGATACCCGCAGCAAATCTCCCTCCGTGGAGCAGGATGTAAGGTAACCGCCCCGCAGGGTTTCCATCAATACCCACGGACCACTGACAGGAGATACCAATTCATCCGCAAGAATATCAAAAGCCAGCACCTGATCATCAAAAGTCAGTTTTCCGTTTCCTTTTGTGATCGTGCCGGAGATTCCGGCGATGTTCTCCGGCTCTGTTACCTGAAATTTCAAATTGCCCATGGGATCAGCGTGACACGCCATGGAAAAAGTATGGGTTTTCTCTCCATAGTCCGCAGTCACAGTTGCCTGAAAGGACACTTCCTTTTGCTGAATTTTCCCACGAAGTGCCAGCGCTCTGTCCAGCTGCTGCGAACTTTCGGAACATCCGCACAGCATGATGAGCATCAGAAACAATATACCTAATCTCCTCATACTATCCCACCCTCTTTCAGATGGTACAAATATATGAACCCCCGAGCAGATTATGCCAATAAAAAAGCCTTCCCCCGGGGGGAAGGTGGCAAAAATCTTTGATTTTTGACGGATGAGGAATGCGGGCGATAATGTTGGGTGATCGCCGCTGTATAGGCATATTCCTGCATCGGTTCAGCCGCCATTCCTCTCCCGTCCCCTACGGGGACACCCTCTCCCAGGGAGAGGGGTCTCCTAAAAGTTTACTTCATCAAATACGGCAACTCTGCCAACATATCCGAAGGAAGCATCCCATATTGCCCCAATTTTTCAGCACAGCAGTCACCTGCCGCGCCATGAAGCCACGCTGCACAGGCTGCTGCCTGCGCGGGCGCAACTACCTGCCCCAACAGGCTT
>JAZORJ010000140.1:0-3138 GCA_045656525.1 Faecousia sp.
TGTGAGTAAGCCATGATCGTATCAACAAAAGGACGCTATGCGTTGCGGGTCATGGTGTGTCTGGCCCAAAAAGACCCGGGTGCCTACATTCCTCTGAAAGAGATTGCAGAGGCAGAACATATTTCCCAAAAATATCTGGAATCCATTATGACCACTCTGTCCAAGGCGGATTTTGTGGATGCTGTCCACGGCAAGGGCGGCGGCTATCGGCTGAACCGCACCCCGGACGGCTACACCATCGGCAGTATTTTGAAGCTGACAGAGGGTTCTTTGGCTGTGGCATCCTGCTCCACCACCGGCCCGGCGGCCTGCTCCCGGACTACCTGCTGTGAGGCCAAGCCCATGTGGGATCGTTTGGATACCATGATTGACAATTTCTTCGAGGGCATCACCCTTGCAGACCTGCTGAAAAAAGAATAAAAAGAAACAGGACTTTTCAGTCCTGGTTTTTCTTATCTTAGCACGACCTGTTGTTTTCCTCGCTGAGCATAATATCCAAAATGGTCTTATCCGTGGCGCGCATACCCTCACGGGCAAGGCGGCCCACATTGCGCACTGTCTTGTCCACGCCCTTGGTGACAATGCCGTCACCGCCGTAAAACTGCTGATGCTCGCAATACATATCCCAGCCCAAAATGCCCGCATCCACCGCGGCGGCAATTTTGGCGGCGCAGGACGGCTTTGCACCGTCGCAGATCGTGCCGGACAAAATCGCAATGGCGTTGACCACCGTGTGGGCAACCGCATGCTCCTTACCGCCCATAAGGTAGGCAATGCCTGCACCTGCGCCACAGCCTGCGCTGATGGCGCCGCAGTAGGCCGACAGCCGTCCGATTCCGGTTTTTTGATGAATGGTCACCAGATCGCTCACCGCCACCGCCCGGAGCAATTCCTCTTCCGTCTTGCCCAGTGCCTTGGCATAGATCGCCACCGGAACGCTGGCGGTAATTCCCTGATTTCCACTGCCGGACAGAATGATTGCCGGCATTTCACAGCCGCTCATCCGGGCATCAGAACCAGCGGCGGCATAGGCTGCCGCCTGCTTGCTCAGCAGTTCTCCCTGCCGACGCAGCAAGACACTTCCGATATTTGCACCCCAATTATTTTTAAGCCCCTCTTCTGCCAGCGCCAAATTGTATTGGATTTGCAGGCCAATGGTGCTGCGCACATCGTTTACATCCAGACAGTCGGCAAAGGCCACAATGCCCGCAATGTTCAAGCAGGACTTGTCCGTCAAATGATCCTCGGAGGCCTCCACCACCGGCAGTTCCAGCAGCACTTCCCCATTTTTCTCCAAATAAACCACATTTGTATGGTGATTGGTGATGCGGATTCTGGCTTGTTCCTGTCCCCTGTACAGGGTCAGGTCAATGTCAAAGGCCAGCTGCGAATCCGCATGGAGAATTTCCACCGGTACCCGGCTCATAAATTCCTGCAAAGCAGGCAGCTGCTCTTGTGTAACCTGCGACAGTACCTGCAATTCCTTATCCGCATCCCCGGCCACAATACCGACGCTAATAGCCGGGCCAACACCATGCATACCCCCGGTATTGGGCACAATCACACTCTTTACATTTTTAATAATGGCACCGCTGATCCGGGCCGTCACCTTTTCCGGTAAGCCGCCCAGCAGCTGCCGTCCCTTCGCTCCGGCATAGGCCAGCGCAATGGGCTCGGTGCAGCCCATCGCCGGCCGCAGCTCTTCCTGTAAAATGTTCAGATATTGTTGATAAAGGGCATCCTTGCATTCCATAGACTGTGTACCCTCCTGTTTCGACAAATTGATACCCACAGTTTATCACACTTTTGAAACAAAGACAATCATCATACTTTACAAAACCTGCAAAACTTTTTACACTTTGTCCTTTTTCCCCTTTTCGCCACTTGATTTTTCCGATATTCACTTGTAGAATACTGGTATCATGTAATACGGAGGTATTCCCATGGCACAGAATAAAATGTGGACATTGATGGTATATCTGTCCGCAAACCAGTGGACTGTCGTGCATCCCGACCTGAACGAGCGTTTTTCCGACGAGATGTGGGACTGGATTCTGGAAAACGCACAGAAGCAGGGAATCAATCACATCCTCATGGACGTGGGCGATGGTATCGAGTACCACAGCCACCCCGAAATTTCCATGAAGAATGCATGGAGCCACGCCAGAGTGCATAAAGAAATCGCCCGCTGCCGGGAAATGGGCATCACCATCATCCCCAAACTCAACTTCTCCGCTTTCCACTGCAACTGGCTGAAACAGTACGCCAGAATGATCAGCTCCGATGTGTATTATAAGGTTGCTGCCGATCTGATCAAGGAAGTCAGCGAAGTGTTTGAGCATCCTGCATACATCCACTTGGGCATGGACGAAGAAGACATCAACATGGCCAAGAACCGGGAATACGCCATCGCACGCCACGGCGAGCTGTATTGGCACGACCTGCGCTACTTGGTCGACTGCGTAGCCGACACCGGCTCCAAGGCTGTGATCTGGTACGATGCCGCATTTGTGCATCCGGAAGAGTACCGCAAGCGCTTTGACATCAACGAAGTTCTTCTCTGCCCTTGGTACTATTGGAGTCTGGACCCCAACAACTTCACCAAAATGGAAGACTTCCCCTTCCGTCACCTGAATCAGTTCAACCACCTGGGCTTGGAGTACATTGAGGATCTGCCCCGACTGAAAAATTTCCGTGAGCAGGGCGTTGATTACTGTAAGGCCGGTCAGCAGTATCTGCCCACATCTTGGCCCAGCCGTCCCAGAAACACTTGGAATCTGGTAGAGTTCTTGGCTGACGCTCCGGACGAGAATATCCTCGGTCACATCATCGCTCCTTGGGTGGACACCACCGTGGAGCAGAAAGAGAAGTTCGAAAAGGCCTTTGCCGATCTGGCGGAAGCCCGCGCCCACTTCTACCCCGGTAAATAAGAAAAATAGCACAGCCGCCTCCATCACGGAGGCGGCATTTTATATGTTGTGGGTACGGCGAAAGTTGCATTCCGCCGAATTCCGTGCTACAATATCCCAAACGAAAGCGAGGGCGCATTATGCACAAAATTTTGTTCGTCTGCCATGGCAAGATTTAAGCTAAGGATGGCATACCAAGCTATACAATGCTATACCACCCTTTGCAACG
>JAZORJ010000141.1:0-2524 GCA_045656525.1 Faecousia sp.
GTCATCCGGGAAACCAAGGCTGTGGAATACGCAAAGTAATCAAATGCCCCAACCTCCCGGTTGGGGCATTCTTTTCTTAATAAATCTGTCATTGCGAACCAGTGCGCACACTGGTGTGGCAATCTCCATCAGGTTTTCGGAATATCCGGGGGATTGCCACGTCGCTTCGCTCCTCGCAATGACATGGCTTTTAGGAGGCTGCTATGTACAACACAACTTTATGCTATGTCCTGCGGGGGGATGAGGTCCTCATGCTTCACCGCATCAAAAAGAAAAACGACATGAATCAGGACAAGTGGATCGGCATCGGCGGAAAATTCGAGGGGGAAGAAAGCCCGGACGAATGCCTGCTCCGGGAAGCCAAGGAGGAAACCGGCCTGACCCTGACCTCTTGGAAATGCCAGGGCGTAATCACCTTCCTTACCGAGGGCAAATGGGAGGGCGAACACATGTATCTGTTCACCGCCGACGGCTTCGAGGGGGAAATGATCGACTGCAACGAAGGCGAGCTTCGCTGGGTCAGCCGGGAATTTTTGAACGATCTGCCCAAATGGGAGGGCGATCAGATTTTCCTCGATCTTTTGTGGCAGGATGCACCCTTTTTCCTGCTGAAGCTCCGCTACGACGGAGAAAAACTGGTGGAAGCGGTGCTGAACGGCAAGAAAATTAAATAAGCCTTCCCCTGGGGGAAGGTGGATTCAAATTTGTCCGCCAGGAAAAATTTGAAGACGGATGAGGGTAGTTACGGCGGTGAAACCGCCTAATACCGTCTGTGTTTTTCCGCCTACGGCGGGTTTGACCCTCATCCGCCTCACTTCGTTCGGCACCTTCCCCCAGGGGAAGGCTTTTTATCGCCCTAATAACAGTGGCTGAATCTGTTTTCCCTGCAAGGCTGATTCCAGCGTTGCGGGGATTTTTTCAAAATCCGCCACCAAACTGGTGGGTTTATTCATGGCATCATCCTGCCCAAAGGGCACAAAATAGTAGTTTTTTCGCACCAAAAGCCGACCGATGTTCTCCGCCGCTCCGGCCAGCGCATCGTTGGTGGAGATGGCCACCACCACCGGCCGACCGTTGCGCAAATGGCTTTTTACTGCCATGGTCACTGCGGTGTCCGCTACCGAATGGGCAAGCTTGGACAGGGTGTTTCCCGTACAGGGTGCGATAACCAGTGCGTCCAGCAGTTTTTTCGGGCCGATGGGCTCCACCTGCGCAATAGTGGTTAGCGGTGCCGTACCGCAAATCTGGGTAGCCCGCTGAATGTGCGCCTGCGCCGTACCGAACCGGGAATCCACGGTACAGGCCACCGGGGAAAAGATGGGAATCACCCGATATTCCCCGGCCAGCTGCTCCATGATGGGAAAAACCTGAGAAAATGTACAAAATGAGCCGCACATTGCAAAGCCGATGGTCATTTTCATCCCTCCAAATATCGCAAAATTCCCTTGGCGATCAATTGACCGGAGGATTCCGGGAGCATTTTTCCCGGCAAGCCCCGGGCCCAGATCACATTTTCCCCGGACAGTCCTTGGGCTGAGGCCAAATCGATTTGCAGATAGTCCCCGTCCCCTTCCAATATGGGTGCGGGGGCTGTGTTAATGATGGCCCGGTACATTTCCGGCTCGATTTCGGATATCGCCACGGCTTTGTATCCCAAAGCCGTCAGCATTCCCAAGTCCGACGGCTTTCGTGCGGCCACGGTCACATCCGCTTCCAACGCTTTGAGCATGGCGGCCAGACATTTGCCGATGCGCCCCCAGCCGATCACCAGTAAACGGCATCCCCGGAAAGCCACACCCAGCCGTTCGCCCAGCAAACGAAGGGCACAATCGGCGGTCAAATGGGCGTTTTCCGCCAGATACTGTTCTTCCCGGAGCAAATCCACCTTTTGAAATGTGTCCGGCAGGAAATCCAGATTTCCTCCGATGACTGTCACATCGGCCGGAATATTGACGGTGCTCATGGGTTTTGCGGGAACGGGCAACAGCACATGGGTAGCCTGAGAAAGTGCGCCCCCCACCTCCACGCCCCTGCTTTTTAATACCCGGATGGCAAAGGAAAGTGCCGGGGTGTCTCCCATGGGAAAAATGACTGTATTCATAAAATCACCCTTTCTTTCCACAATATGTGCAATCAAAGGCAATGGTGCTTGATTTGTTGCCGGTTTTGGAGTATAATAGTTGCACGAGGTGATGCAACATGCAACGACTTGGATTTATACATGATATGCTGGATGTGAAGGTGCTGGTGCTGTTCGTGGCCGCCCGTGCCAGCTATCCCCTGACCAGTCAGGAAATTTATGAATTATGCTATCAGGATGACTGTTTGAGTTATTTTGATGTTTGTACCGCTATTCCGGAAATGGTTGCTTCCGGCCATTTGAAGGAATTGGATGGGGAACGCTACGAAATTACGGACAAGGGCCGGGAAACCGGAGCGCTGACGGAGGATTCCATCGCCTTTACTGTGAAAAAGCTGGCGGAAAATGCGGTGGCCCGCTTCAATCGGCAGATTCGCCGGAGCA
>JAZORJ010000142.1:0-10331 GCA_045656525.1 Faecousia sp.
GCGGCAAGCGCGGTAGCCGATATATAAGGAGAAGCGCTATCAGGAACGGTCTTCAAATAGGCCAAATACCCCGGAAGCCGCTTCAATACGGATTTAGAAATTTCCTTTCGTGTCATAAATGTACCTCCGTTAAATCGATACAAAATCTTATCGATACAATTTTGTATCGATTATATCAAAGGTACTCCAAATATGCAAGTATTTTTTTCAGGCGCAGCTGGTTTGCCTGAGAAATTCTTTCCGCAGGCGCAGCATGATCCGCTTTTCCAGCCGGGAAATATAGGACTGGGAAATGCCCATCAATTGGGCGATTTCCTTTTGTGTCATCTCCTTGCGGCCGTAAAGTCCAAAACGAAGCAGCACGATTTCCCGCTCCCGTTCCGGCAATTCCCACAGGGATTGCCGGAGCACATGCAAATCCACATCGTCTTCCATGGGACGGTAGATCTGATCTTCCTCCGTGCCCAAAATATCCGAAAGCAACAGCTCGTTGCCATCATAATCCATGTTGATGGGCTCGTCCAGAGAAACCTCCGCCTTTTGGCAGGCGGTTTTTCGGATGTACATAAGAATTTCATTTTCGATACACCGGGAGGCATAAGTCGCCAGCTTAATATTTTTCTCCCGACGGTATGTATTGATAGCCTTGATCAGACCGATGGTACCGATGGAGATCAAATCCTCCAAATTGATCCCGGTGTTTTCAAATCTCCGGGCGATGTAGACCACCAGACGCAGATTGTGCTCGATCAAAAGCTGTTTTGCCGGCTCACTCCCCTGCTCCAAGGCCTCCAACGCCTCTTGCTCTTCCGAACCTTTCAATGGTGCGGGAAGGATGTCACTTCCGCCGATGTAGTAGATCTCCCCCGCCGGCACCAAACCGATCTTAATCAAAAAAGCCCACAATTTTCCCATCATACCATTCCTCCCACCAATGCCTGATATCCTTCATTCCTGCCGATTTTCTCCGGTGCAAAGGCAACCAAGGGACTCACTGTACATCCCCCCAGCCGCACATATTCCATCCGTACCATTAAAAGCATCCCTCCGGGTTTTCCCACTGACCGATAGGGAATCAGTCTTGCGCCGGGGATTTCACCTTGTGACAGTGCTGTAATGGGATCGCAGATTATTTCCCGGGAAATACCCACCTGCGCACCGATGTCCATGCCCACTATCAGAACATTTTCCCCGGTAATCGGATCACGAAGGGTGTTTCCCGTATCCACCAATGCAATCATGGAGAGTTTCTTCCCCCGCCATTGCAGTTCCACTTTCCGGTACTTATCCATGCCCAAGGGCGAACGAATTCCCAACACGCACAAAAGTGTAATGCCGCCTGCGGATAAAACCAAGGACATGATATCGCTCTTTCCAAGACCTATGGCCATGCCACCCAGTGCCATACTGAGCAATACAAAAATCGTCCCTCGGCGTAATGCCCCTATGTTCCATCCGTACGCAAGCACGGACATTGCAGTCAGAACCACCAAACGCCACAGAATATTCCCCATAAAGCGCCATCCGGGCAACAGGCAAACGCCTGCATAGATACCTCCGAAAACTGCGCTCAAAGCGCATCGCCGCCAACCGGGAGGATGTCCGGTCAGGCGGTTCGCGCCCACAAGAAGCAAGCCATCCACCAAAAAGTTGAGAAGAATCACCAAGTCTAAATACACCGTCATATGCGCGCCCCCTTCTGTGAAGATGGTCTCAGTATAATCTGCGCATTTCAAAAAGTTGGTCGCATCCTCGCTGGGAGTTGCCGACAAATCCCCCCTGTCCATCCGGTATTTTGGGACAAACCTACCCCATCACAAAGAAAGCGGCAGCCGTTTTTATCGGCTGCCGCTTAATTATGTCGAGGAATTTTCACTTTTACTGATGGATCGAATATTTTTTTCCACCTTGAATCGGGGTGTCATGATCTCATGCCCACAACCCAAGCACCGCAGGCGCAGATCTGCACCGGTACGCAGAACCTGCCACCGTTTTTCTCCGCAAGGGTGCGCTTTTTTCATAGTCAGAATGTCGTTTAGCTGAATATCCATGATTACTTCCCCTTGATGGCGTCCCAGTACTGCTTTGCAGACTGTTCCAGTTTGTTTTGCCCGTATTCATAGTAGGTCTTGCCTGCCAGATCATCCGGCAGGTATTGCTGTTTGACCCAATGGTTGGTGAAATTGTGGGGATACTGGTACCCCTGCTCCCGCTCCATGGTGTAGGTGTCCGCGTGCATGTTCTGCAAATGCCGGGGAAAGCCCCTGCCCAGACCGTTTTGAACATCCGCCAGTGCTGATGCATAGGCCTCATATGCGGAATTGGACTTCGGCGATGTTGCCATCAATACCGCCGCATCCGCCAAAGGAATCCGCGCTTCCGGCACGCCCAGCATCAATGCCGCATCCACACAGGATTTGACAATGGGAATGATCTGCGGAAATGCCAGACCCACATCCTCACAGGCAATCACCATCAGCCGGCGGCACGCCGCCTGCATCTGCCCGGCTTCCATGAGTCGGGCCAGATAGTGGCAGGCCGCATCCGGGTCTGAGCCACGAATGGACTTTTGCAGTGCGGACAGAAGATCATAGAAATTATCTCCGTCTCGGTCAGCCCGCAGGGCGCTTTTTTGAGATACTGCCTTGGCATCTTCCAGAGTCAAGGTCAAAATATTGCCATCCGGTTTTCCTGCGGAGAACAGTACCTCCACAGCATTCATGGCCTTGCGCAAGTCGCCGCCACAGGATCCGGCGATATATTCCAACGCACCCGCTTCCGGCTGTGCTTTTAATGCGGTACGCTCTTCCAAAAATGCCACCGCCCGCTTCACAGCCTGCAATGCGGCTTTGGAATCGATCTGCTTGAATTCGAAGATGGTAGATCGGCTTAAAATCGCATTGAACACATAGAAGTAGGGGTTTTCCGTTGTGGAAGCGATAAGCGTGATCTTACCGCTTTCGATGTAGTCCAGCAATATCTGCTGCTGTTTTTTATTGAAGGACTGGATCTCATCCAGATACAACAAAATGCCGTTAGGCGCAAGGAAGGTATCCAGCTGCGCGGCGATCTCCTTAATATCCGCAGTAGATGCGGTAGTGGCATTGAGCTGATGCAGCGTACGATTGGTCTGCTTTGCGATGATCTTGGCCACGGTTGTCTTACCGGTACCGCTGGGGCCGTAGAAAATCATGTTCGGCACTTTGCCGCTGTCTAGCAAGCGGCGCAAAATACCGTTTTCACCTAAAATATGCTCTTGACCGAAGACCTCATCCAAGGTCTGAGGCCGCAAAAGATCTGCAAGTGGCTGATACATAGGCCGCTCCTCTCCTGTTTTTTACCAGTATATCACACTTTTATCAAAAATGCACGCATTATTTTCGAATTTTTGTTCTATTTCTTTCAGATGTTCTTTGGCAGATTGGTGCAGAGGTCTCCCAGAAAATCACAGACTCCCCGTTCTGCTTCCCGGAATTGACCGTCAAAGGTATAGGCGGTCACAGACGCATTGGGTACCCATGAAATTTCCTGTGCTCCGGTCACGGATCCATAATGAATATAGCTTTCCATCATGCGAATGGGTATCGCATGGCAAACCAAGCAAACCGTTTCTTCCGGCTCTGTCAGTACTTTTTCCAAAAAGGCCGTTACCCGCTGGTAGATTTGCTTGCAGGTCTCTCCACCGTCCGGCTCGGCGTTTCCCATATCCGATCTCCAAACGGCATAGGTTTGGGGATATTTTTCTGCAATTTCAGCAAAGGTCAAGCCCTGCCAAAGGCCGGAATATATCTCCATAATCGCATCGCTCTTTTCAATGGGACAGCTCTGGCGATCCGCAATGGCCCGGGCCGTTTCTACCGCACGATCCAAGGAACTGGCATAGATCTTATCGATTCGATACTTATCCAAATACTGTGCCATGCGATTGGCCTGTTCCCTGCCGGCCTCAGTCAAGGGCGCATTGAGCTGACCTGTAAATACCTTGCGCACATTGGTTTCACTTTGCCCATGCCGCACCAGAATAATGGTTTTCATTGCGACGCCCCTTTCGTAAAGTCTTGACTTATTATACCGCAAACCTTATAATAAAGCAATCGGAAAAGAAAAAGCAGGTACGACTATGATAAAACTTTGTATTTTTGACTTGGACGGCACTGTGCTGGACACAGTACATACCATTGCCTACTACGGCAACTACGCCCTGAGTAAACACGGCATTGCACCCATTGAGGATAAAGAATACAACTATTTTGCCGGCAACGGCGCTGTAAATCTTATTAAGCGTGCTCTGCGTTTTCGGAACGCTCTGACGGACGAAACCTTTGAGAAGGTTTTCGCAGATTATAACACCGCGTACAATGCCGATACCTCCTATCTCACCGCCCCATTTGCGGGCATTCCCGAAACGCTGGACGCCATCAAGGCGCAGGGCATCCGGATGGCGATTCTCTCCAACAAGCCCCATTTTGCCACCTGCGGTGTCATCACATCCCTGTTTGGGGAAGGCTATTTTAATTGTGTCTACGGTCAGCGGGAGGACATTCCCATCAAGCCGGATCCTGCCGCTGTTTACAGCATATTAGAGGAATGTCAGGTAAAGCCCGAAGAATGCCTGTACATCGGCGACACCGGTACGGACATGAAAACAGGCAAAAACGCAGGACTTTATACCGTTGGTGTCCTGTGGGGCTTCCGTGGCAAAGACGAACTGCTGGAAAGCGGTGCGGATGTGATCATTGAAAAACCCGTAGAATTATTAGACTGCATTGATGCAAAGAAAGGTTGATCGATCATGAACCAAATTTATATTCCTGTGGGCTATCACCCGATTTTGGATGCCTACGACACCCAGCGGGCCATCGCCTATATCAAAAAGACTTTTCAGGATGAATTTTCCAACGCGCTGAACTTAAAGCGGGTGTCCGCTCCCCTGTTCGTTACCGAGGAATCCGGTCTGAATGACAATCTGAACGGTTACGAGCGTGCTGTCTCCTTTGATGTGCCTGCCGTGGGTGAGGATGCACAGGTTGTACATTCTCTGGCAAAATGGAAGCGTCTGGCTCTGAAACGGTACAATTTCAGCGTTGGGGGTGGCCTGTATACCGATATGAACGCCATCCGCCGGGACGAAAGTCTGGACAACATCCACTCCATCTATGTGGACCAGTGGGACTGGGAAAAGGTCATCACCAAGGAAAATCGGAATTTGGACTATCTGAAACTCATCGTTCGGGCCATCGTTCAAGCCATCTGCGAGACCAACGACCGGCTTCATGTCCGCTTCCCCCAACTGCGTGTAGATCTGGAGCGGGAAGTTTCCTTTATCACTACCCAAGAGCTGGAAGATATGTACCCGGATTTGTCCACCGGTTCTGAGCGTGAAAAAGCCTATGTGAAGGAACACCACACCGCCTGCATCATGCAGATCGGCGGAGCTTTGGCTTCCGGCAAGCCCCATGACGGCCGTGCCCCCGACTATGACGATTGGAGCTTGAACTGCGACATTTTCTTCTGGGATGAGGTTCTCGGCCGGGCATTGGAGATCTCCTCCATGGGCATCCGTGTGGATGCAGAATCACTGGCCTATCAGCTCAAAGAAAGAAACTGCGAGCATCGGGCAGAACTGCCTTTCCATAAAATGCTTTTAAACAACGAGTTGCCCCTGACCATCGGTGGTGGTATCGGCCAATCCCGTCTGTGTATGCTGATGATGGGCTGCGCCCACATCGGTGAGGTGCAAGCCAGTATTTGGGATGCAGAAACGGTGGATGCTTGTGAGAACGCAGGAATCCGGCTGCTGTAAATAAATAACCCTAAAATACGATGTCATTGCGAACCAGTGACCGATGTCACTGGTGTGGCAATCCCCTTCGATTTGGGAGATTCCCACGCCAGTGTGCGCACTGGCTCGGAATGACATATCTTTTATCAGGAGGAATCTTTATGAAATCCAAACTATCCCCCCGCTTTTGGTTGGCACTTTCCCTGTTCAGCCTGTTCGGTCAGGTTGCTTGGGTTGTGGAAAATATGTATCTGAATGTATTTATCTACAAAATGTTCCACGCATCTGCCGGTGACATTTCCCTGATGGTGGCCGCAAGTGCCATCACCGCAACCCTTACGACTGTACTTATCGGTGCACTTTCTGACCGCCTCGGCAAACGGAAGGTCTTTATGTGCGCAGGATACATTCTGTGGGGCATCTCCGTGCTGGGCTTTGGCCTGATTCGTGCCGATGCTATCCACTCCCTGTTCTTCCCCATGGTGTCCTTTAACGGTGCGGCAATGTCTTTGTGCATCACGCTGACCATCACGCTGGACTGCGTAATGACCTTCTTTGGCTCTTCCGCCAACGATGCCGCCTTCAACGCGTGGCTGACCGACAGCACCGACGAAACCAACCGGGGCGCGGCTGAGGGCATCAATGCCATGATGCCGCTGGTTGCCATTTTGGTGGTCTTCGGTGGATTTATGGCTTTCAATCTGGACAGTGCCGAAAGCTGGACCACCATTTTCTACATCATCGGCGGTGTGACGATTTTGGTTGGCGTCGCAGGCTTTTTCCTCATCGAGGATTCCCCTGTCCAGCCCAGCACCACCGGTTGGTTGCAGAATGTGATCTATGGCTTCCGCCCGTCCACTGTCAAGGAAAATGCCAAGCTGTATATTCAGCTGCTTCTGTTTATCGTTTTCAATATTGCGATTCAGATTTTCATGCCCTACCTCATCATCTACTATGAGGTATCCTTGGGTATGAAGGATTACGTCCTCATCATGGCACCGGCCATCATTCTGGCTTCTGTCGCCACCGCATTTTGGGGCCGGGTGTATGATAAAAAAGGCTTCTCCTTCTCCGGTATCATCGCCTTGATCAGTCTGATTGCCGGCTTCATCCTGTTGTTCCTCTTCAAGGATGTGGTGATGGTGTTTATCGGCTCGCTTCTGATGATGTGCGGTTACCTGTGCGGTATGGCCGTATTCGGTGCCAAGATTCGTGACCTGACCCCCAGCGGCAAGGCCGGCATGCTGCAAGGCGTGCGCATTTTCTCTCAGGTGCTTGTGCCCGGTGTGGTTGGCCCGTTCATCGGTAAGGCGGTACTTGCCAATGCAGAAACTTTGGTCAACAGCGACGGCACGACCTCCTTTGTTCCCAACGAAAACATTTTCCTTGCGGCCTTGGTACCTGCGGCAATCGTGCTGATTGCTTGCCTGACATTACGGAAGAAAAAGTAATAAAAAATCTCCGGCTTTTCAGCCGGAGATTTTTTATAAGCAATTACACGCCGGAGTAAGCGGCGAAGCCAGCGTCGACGGGCAGCACCACGCCGGTGATGGCGGAAGCAGCCTTATCGTCACACAGGAACAGGGTTGCACCCAACAGCTCGTCTGCATCCACGAAACGACCGGTAGGAGTGCCGTTCAGGATCTTGTTGGAACGAGCGGTGGGAGTGCCGTCCTCATTGAACAGCAGAGCCCGGTTCTGAGCAGACACCAAGAAGCCGGGAGCGATGGCATTGCAGCGAATGCCGGTGCCAGCAAAGTGGGTAGCCAGCCACTGGGTGAAGTTGGAGATACCAGCCTTAGCGGCGGAGTATGCAGGGATCTTGGTCAAGGGTGTGTAAGCATTCATGGAAGAAATGTTCAGAATGCAACCGGCCTTCTTGGCCACCATATCCTTAGCAAATGCCTGCGTGGGCAGCAGAGTACCTTGGAAGTTCAGCTTGAACACGAAGTCCACACCGCCTGCATCCAGATCGAAGAAGGACTTGCCGCCCTCCTTAGCCTCGTGCTGATACTCATTGTCAGTGGTTGCACGGGGGTTGTTGCCGCCGGCACCGTTGACCAGAATATCACAGGGACCCAGATCGGCAAGAACTGCCTGATGGACAGCTTCCAGAGCCTCGGGTTCCAGAACGTTGGCCTTGTAGCCTTCGCAGATGTAGCCTTCGGCTTTCAGCTCATTGGCCAGAGCCTTGACAGCATCCTCATTCAGGTCCAGAGCTGCAACCTTAGCACCGCTCTGTGCAAATGCACGAGCCATTGCGCCGCAGATCAGACCACCGGCACCGGTCACCACAACGACCTTACCGGTAAAATCGATATTCAGGGGAAGATTTTTCATTGTTTTGCCTCCAAATCAATACTTGCCGGACAGACGGTCCAGCATATCCCATACGCCCAGCATATACATGATACCCAAAGCACGGTCATATAAACCATAGCCGGGACGGACAGTGCCGGGACCCTCACCCCACAGGTGACGGCCGTGGTCGGGACGGATGTAGCCTTCGTAGCCGCAGTCGTGGTAAGCCTTCAAGATTTCCAGAATGCCGGTGTCACCGTCGCAGTCGCGGTGGGAGGCTTCGGAGAAGTCACCGTTGTCGAAGTGCTTAACATTGCGGATATGTGCAAAAGCGATGCGGTCGCAGTGCTTGCGCACCACGTTAGCAACGTTGTTGTTGGGATCAGCGTTCAGACTGCCGGAGCACAGGGTCAGGCAGTTGCAGGGATGGTCAACCATCTCCAAGAAGCGGTCAATGTTTGCCTCGTTGATCAGCAGACGGGGCAGACCAAAGATATCCCAAGGGGGATCGTCCATATGGATAGCCATCTTGATGCCGCACTCGTCACAGGTAGGCATCAAAGCTTCCAAGAAGTATTTCAGGTTAGCCCACAGCTTCTCATGGTCCACATCTGCATAAGCCTTAAAGAGCTCATCCAGCTTGGCCATACGCTCAGGCTCCCAACCGGGGAAGGACATATTGTACTTCTCGGTGAAATCCAGAATGTACTTTGCCATAGCGTTGTAATCATCCTGAATCATGCCCTTTTCATAGAACAGGGCGGTAGAGCCGTCGCCCACTTCGTGGAACAGATTGGAACGGGTCCAGTCAAAGATAGGCATGAAGTTGTAGCAGATGACCTTTACGCCAAACTTAGAAAGATTGCGGATGGTCTGCTTGTAAGCCTCAATGTGCTTATCACGGCTGGGCAGGCCGATCTTAATGTCATCGTGGACATTGACGGATTCTACCACATCCATGTTAAAGCCATAAGGCTCCAGCTGCTTCTGAACCTCAGCGATTTCCTCCACTTCCCAGACTTCACCGGGCATTTTGTGGTGCAGAGCCCAGACAATGCTGGTCACACCGGGGATTTGCTTAATGTCAGACAACTTAATATTGTCGTTGCCTTCGCCGTACCAGCGAAAGCCCATTTGCATCGGCATAGTAATTTCCTCCTATGTACAAGATAATCCTAGTATATCATGTAATTTCTGGAATAACAATAGCAATTTTTGTCCTATTAATCGGAATTCTTGCAAAATCTAGAACCCGTAAGCCGAAACCTACGGGTTCTTATGGATTTTACTTCTTTTTCGCCTTGATTTTGCTCAGCTTCTTGTTCAAATTCAGCAGTTCTTCCTTTGTGAATTTCACATTCATCATTCCGCCCGCCATGGTCAGCAAACGCAGAACAGTGAAGCCGCCCATCATGCTCATCATCTCGGAGGACATCTCAAAGCCCATGGGCTTTGCCTTTTCGCCCTTCTTCTTGCCGCCGAACATTTTACCCATCAGCTTGGCCAGAATCAGCTTGCCCCGGAAAGTAACAATCACATCACTCATCTTGGAGTTCAGGGACAGCCGGCCGGGTTTCTCCTCGATATCAAACCAGTTGAGAACAGCACCCTCTTCTTTCAAGCGGTACTCCTCGTTAAAGGTTTCCACCTTACGGATGACACTCTCATCTTTCAGCTCGCCTGCAACGGCAACAAGTTTGGTTTCGCCCACATTGGGTACTTCAAAATAGAAGAAGTGGTCAGCAGCTTCCTTCACGCCCAGAGAAACACCGTTGGCGAACAGCTCAACAGCAGGCTGGTTGGAGTAAACAGTGACCTTGGTCACATCCTCTACGCGGTCAACATACCGCTTGCCGCACAGGTGGATCATGGGCTCGGGGTTCAGCCATGCCTTGTAAGCATAGAAAGCATCCTTCTTGTACTTACGGTCGATGGTGACCAGACCCTTGTGGTTCTGACCGTTTTCGCCGCCTTCGGACCGGGCATCGGCACCGAAGTCGAACATATTCCACACATGGGTTGCCCACATGTATTTACGGGTAAAGAACTGCTTGATCAGTTCCTCGTGGTAGTAAGCCTGATATTCCTCAGTATAGTCGCCCTGACGGGGGTCGGAGTTATGCCAATTCAGTGCCTCACAACCATACTCGGAACAGCCGATGGGGATGTTGGGGTGCATAGCATGGAACTTATCGAACCAAGGACCGTTCATGGTGGTATCGCCGCCGTACCAGCCGAAATAGTGGTT
>JAZORJ010000143.1:0-6288 GCA_045656525.1 Faecousia sp.
TTTATTGACAAAATCCGAAAACTGTACCATAATAACCCCGGCGAAGAAAGAAGGTGTGGTATGAAACGGCTGAATCTATTGCATTTTGCGGCGGGTTTTGTGAAGAAAAATGTGGTGATGGTGGTGGCCATGGTGGCCGCGGCAATCACCTGCTTTCTCATACCCCCGGACAAGGCGTATCTGGACTATTTTGACCTGAAAACCCTGACCTGCCTGTTTTGCGTGCTGGCAGTGGTATGCGCCCTGAAAAACATCCGCTTCTTCTATATTTTGGCCAGAAAGATCGTGCAGATCTTCAAAAATGCCCGGCTGAGCATATTGGCACTGGTGTACATCACTTTTATCGGCTCTATGCTCATCGCCAACGACATGGCACTTTTGACCTTTTTGCCCCTTGGCCTGTTCGTGCTGTCCAGCACCGGCAAGGGCAAATACATGGCGTTCACCTTTATTATGCAGAACATAGCCGCCAACTTAGGCGGTATGCTCACACCTTTCGGAAATCCTCAGAATCTGTACCTGTACACCAAATTTGCCATCCCCAACGGGGAGTTTGTGATGATTATGCTGCCGCCGTTTCTGCTGGCGGTTGCATTGATTACATTGTGCTGTCTGATTTTTGTCAAGCCGGAGCCTTTGGCGTTGCAGGACGAGCCGGCACATCTGCCGAAATGGCGCACAACGCTGTATCTTGCGCTGTTTGCGCTGGCTATCGTCATCGTTTTCCGGGGCATTCCCTACTGGATCGGCCTGATCGTCATCCCGGCTGTGCTGATTTTTGCGGATCGCAAGGCGTTGAAAATGGTGGACTATCCCCTGCTTTTGACCTTTGTGTTTTTCTTCATTTTCTCGGGAAATATGGCGAGAATCGACGCTGTGCGGAATCTTTTCTCCATGCTGCTGGAAAAAAGCACCCTGCTGTTTTCCGTGCTGTCCTGTCAGGTGATCAGCAATGTGCCGTCGGCCATTTTGCTGTCCCAATTTACGGAAAATTACAAGGAGCTTCTGCTGGGTGTGAACATCGGCGGCGTGGGTACGCTGATTTCCTCTTTGGCCAGCCTGATCACCTTCCGGGAGTACACCAAAAATAACAAGGGCAAGACCCGGTACTATGTTCTGCTGTTTTCCGCCTTCAACTTCGCGTTTTTGATTATCCTTGCGCTGTTTGAATTGGTAATTCTATAAAAAGAGGGGCGGCCGATGGCCGCCCCGTTCGTTTTTATTATTTGAAATACTGCTCCAACAGGCCTTTCAGCGACAGGTTATGTTGGGTCTTGTCACCAGTCTTCTGTATGATATTCTTTACAGAATCCACAATTATGGCATCGATATGTTACCTTATAGTAATCTGTTGCTCTCATAAACAGTCTTGCAAAAAGTCCTCTTGGAGTTCCGATACGGATACGACCTAGACCGCCCACAGGAATGCCGGATTTGAAAGCATTCACTTCCTCCTTCCAAGCCTTGGTTCTTCCACACTTAGGACACTTGGATGGTATACCGCTCATAATAACCCCTCCTCTTTTTGCTATTATATCACAAAAAACAGGTGGGCACAATGCCCACCTGTTCGGGTATTGGATTTACTTGAAGTATCTTTCCAACAGACCCTTCAATGCCAGACCGTGGCGAGCCTCGTCGCGGGCCATTTCATGCACGGTGTCGTGGATGGCATCCAGACCGTTCTGCTTTGCGCACTTGGCCAGATCGAACTTGCCGGCAGTTGCGCCGAACTCGCAGTCAACACGCCATGCCAGATTGTCCTTGGTGGTAGCCTTCATGTTGGGCTCCAAGTCCTCGCCCAGCAGCTCTGCAAACTTGGCAGCGTGCTCAGCCTCTTCAAAGGCAGCCTTCTCCCAGTACAGGCCGATCTCGGGATAACCCTCGCGATGAGCGATGCGAGCCATGCACAGGTACATACCAACCTCGGCGCACTCACCGTTGAAGTTAGCCATCAGCTGCTCGAAGATGAACTTCTTGTCCTCTTCGGAGATGTCGGGGTTGTTCTTGACGGTCTTAGCGTAAACGCCGTACTCGTGCTCAGCGGCCAGCTTGCCTTCTTCCATTACCTTGAACTTGGTGCCGGGAACCTTACAAACGGGGCATACAAAACCCTCGGGCATAACTTCTGCTTCGTGGACATAACCGCAAACGGGGCAAACAAACTTTTTCATAATATTTTCCTCCAAAATTTTGATTTATTTTTATATTTTTAAAATGATTTAAGCTTCTTCTTCAAACTGGTCGGGGCCTACGCCGCACAGAGGGCACTCGTAATCTTCGGGCAGTTCGTCGCCTTCGTAGACATAGCCGCAAACCACGCAAACATACTTCTTCATACCGCTTCCTCCTTGTTGGTTTCAATACAGTTCCGGCACAGGCCGGTAAAGGTTATTTGACAGCCCGAAATCTGACTGCCCAAATCATGCTCTGCCGCTGCACGCAGACCGGACAGATTGGGGATGCTCTCCATATCCTGCACTGTATCGCAATGGGTACAGACGAAGTGGACATGGGGGTGGGTATCCCCGTCAAAGCGCTCTACACCGTTTACCGTACCCAAGCTCTGAATCGTTCCCTGCTCCTTAAATAAGGAGAGGTTGCGATATACCGTACCAAGGGACAGATCCGGAATTTCCGGCTTTAACTGATTATAGACCCAGTCAGCCGAGGGGTGCACTTTGGTTTCACGCAGGCAGGTCAGAATGGCGTCACGCTTACGAAAGTGTTTTGTTTTGCTTTCCATGACTACCTCCTGTCTGTTTCTTAAATAAGAATCATTCTTATTTACAGGCACATCATAGCACATCCTTTTTTATTTGTCAATAGGAATTATTCGCATTTAGAAAAAATTTTAAAATATTTTTTCTCATGTCATCGCGAGGGAGCAAAGCGACCGTGGCGATCTCCCGGTACGATGTTTGTTTCTGCAATACGTATCGATGAATTGTACCAGGAGATTGCCACGTCACCCCTTTGGGGTTCCTCGCAATGACATGTGGATATTTGTTGCATTTTCTTTTCAGGTGTGATATATTTTTTTGTTGGTAAGAATATATGATAGATTTACAGAAAAAAGGAGCGCTTTTTATGGCGACACAGGAAAAAATCCGCAATATAGCCATCATCGCCCATGTTGACCACGGCAAGACCACCTTGGTGGACGAGCTTTTGAAGCAGGGCGGTATTTATCGGGAAAATCAGGCCACCCAGGACCGGGTCATGGACTCCGGCGATTTGGAACGGGAGCGTGGCATCACCATTCTGGCGAAAAACACTTCCGTATATTATAAGGATACCAAAATCAACATCGTGGACACCCCCGGCCACGCCGACTTCGGCGGCGAGGTGGAACGCATCCTGAAAATGGTCAACGGCGTTATCCTGTTGGTGGACGCCGCCGAGGGCCCCATGCCCCAGACCCGTTTCGTGCTACAAAAGGCATTGGAGCTGGGCCACAAGGTCATTGTTGCCGTCAATAAGGTGGACAAGCCCGATGCCCGGGTACACGAGGTTATGGACGAGGTTCTGGAACTTCTGCTGGAACTGGAAGCCACCGACGAGCAGTTTAACTCCCCCACCGTCTTCTGCTCCGGCCGTCAGGGTACGGCCAGCTACTCTCCCGACGAGATGGGCACCGACCTGACCCCTCTGTTCGAGACCATCGTGCAGTATATCGATGCGCCCGAGGGTGACGAAAATGCCCCCTTGCAGTTGCTGGTATCCTCCATTGATTATAATGAATATGTGGGCCGTATCGCTGTGGGCCGTGTGGAGCAGGGCACCATCAAGGTCAATCAGGAAGTGGTCATCTGCGACTTCCACAATCCGGAAATCAAGCAAAAGGGCAAGGTCGTTGCCCTGTACACCTTCGACGGTCTGGGCAAAGCTCCGGTACAAAGTGCATCCGCCGGTGAAATCGTGGCACTTTCCGGCATGGCGGACATCACCATCGGCCGCACCCTGTGCGATCCGCTGGATGTGCAGCCCCTGCCCTTCGTGAAAATCTCCGACCCCACCATCGAAATGACCTTTGCGGTCAACGATTCTCCCTTTGCCGGCAAGGAGGGCAAGTTTGTCACTTCCCGGAATCTTCGTGACCGGCTGGAAAAGGAGCTTTTGAAGGATGTTTCCCTCCATGTCACCGAGCAGGGCACGGATTCCTTCAATGTGGCCGGCCGTGGTGAAATGCACCTTTCCATCCTCATGGAGACTATGCGCCGGGAGGGCTTTGAATTCTCCGTTTCCACACCCCGTGTGCTGACCAAGGAGATTGACGGCAAGCTCTGCGAGCCCATCGAGCGGATGGTTGCCGATGTCCCCGAGGAATGCATGGGCTCTGTCATTGAAAAAATGGGCCGCCGCAAGGGTGACCTTTTGGGCATGACCCCCATGGGCAACCGCTACCGTCTGGAATTTTTGGTTCCTTCCCGTGGTCTGTTCGGCTATCGGAACGAATTTTTGACCGACACCCGGGGCGAGGGCATCATGTCCTCCGTTTTGGATTCCTATGCGCCCATGAAGGGCGAAATCGAACGCCGTCAGGTGGGCAGTTTGATTTCTTTCGAGACCGGCGAAGCCGTAACCTACGGTCTGGCCGCCGCTCAGGAGCGTGGCGCGCTGTTCATCGGCCCCGGCACACCGGTTTATGCCGGCATGGTTGTTGGCATTTGCAGCCGCAACGAAGATATGAATGTCAATGTCTGCAAGAAAAAGCAGCTGACCAACATGCGTGCATCCGGTTCGGACGAAGCCCTTCGTCTGACACCGCCCCGGATTTTCTCTTTGGAGCAATGTCTGGAATTTTTGGCAGACGACGAGCTGCTGGAATGCACCCCCAAGAGTCTGCGTATCCGCAAGCGGATTCTGGACCACAGCGAGCGTATGCGCCAGCTGATGAAGAAAAGAAATCAGGGATAAGAAAGCATGTAGTTTAGATATGTCATTCCGAGGCCCAACGGGCCGTGGGAATCTCCTGCTTCAATCCACCGAATACCGGAAATTTTCCAAGGATTGTACCGGGAGATTGCCACGTCACCGCCTTACGGCGGTTCCTCGCAATGACATACCAGGTACGATAAAAATAGCACCGGCTGAGGAAATCCTCAGCCGGTGTTCGTTATTCTACTGTTTCATCCCGGCGGTAGCCGTCTTTGTCGAATTTTTTCATCACCAGCACATTGATGGTGATGCAGGCAGCGGCGACCAGCACAAGCTCAATGCCCACGCAAATGGCGCAGCCGATGGCCATGGTCATGGTGTCCTGAAATTGCAGGATTATGCAGACAATCAGCATAATGCCCGTAAGGGCACCGCCCAGAAGCGTCCAGATAATGCCCGCCAGACGCTGGGTATAACGCCAAGCTTCCAGACTGGCCATGCCCCACCAGAAGCGGTAGCCTACGCCGAAATTCGCCTCTGCCGGAGGACGGTAACGGAACAAAAGTCCGAATCCCAGCAGCATCAGCGGCCCGGCCAGCACCAGCAGCCACAGGGCAAATTCAATCAGCCCCACCACAGTGCCCATGCTGGGCAGCAGTGCGCCAAGATTCATTTCACTTGCAGCAGTTTCCAAAACAAAAACTCCTTACTTCTTCAAAACCACTGTCATTGCGAGGAGCCCCGCAGGGGCGACGTGGCAATCCCCATAGTTTTCCGGAATATCCGTGAGATTGCCACACCAGTGTGCGCACTGGTTCGCAATGACATATTACTTCTTTTCCAAGAGATGATTGATCTCCTGAATGAATCCGCCCACATCCTGAAAACGGCGGTAGACGGAGGCAAAACGGATATACGCAACCTCGTCCAGCGGTTTCAGCCGTTCCATGACCAATTCGCCCAAGCGGTCGGTACTGACTTCCCGTTCCAGAGAATTCTGAATAGCCTGTTCAATTTCCGTGGTGATCTTTTCCAGATCCGCAAGATCCACCTTCCGCTTGTCGCAGGCACGAACCATGGAATTGAGGATCTTATTCCGGTCAAAGCTCTGACGGGTGCCGTCCCGCTTGAGCACGATAATGGGCAGGCTTTCCACCGTCTCATAAGTAGTAACACGACGCTGGCAGGCAATGCACTCCCGGCGCCGGCGGATGCTCAGGCCGTCTTCCGAATGACGGGAGTCAACGACTTTGCTTTCCTGGTCTCCGCAAAAGGGGCATTTCATAGAAATCCACTCCCTCTTTTATGATAATAACTCATTATATCAAAAGTTACAGATTGTGTCCAGTCTTTTTTGCCGGGATGCCCCGGCTGGCAATTTGTGCCTGCAAATTGTGCGATATCCGA
>JAZORJ010000144.1:0-2637 GCA_045656525.1 Faecousia sp.
CGGACCTGCTGGTCAGCGTGACGGGAGTCAACACCCAACTTGATGTGCAGCTCGACAGTCTCGTCGAACTTTGCGGAAGCACCCTTCACGACCAGATCCAGGGCCTCAGCGGGATCATATTGAACAGAGCGATCAATCAGCTTGGCGCTCTCCTTGTACTTTTTACCTCTAAACAATGTATTTTCCTCCTTATAGTGGTGATGCGGAATAATCCTCCCACATTTCCGAGGCGGTAAAACCCCGGTCAGCAAATATTAGTCAACAACAGTAACGCCCATGGAGCGGCAAGTGCCACGAACCTGGCTCTCGGCAGCTTCCAGAGAATTAACATTCAGATCGGGCAGCTTGGTCTTGGCAATCTCAGTAACCTGAGCGGCAGTCAGAGAACCGACCTTATTCTTATTGGGGACACCGGAGCCACCGTTCAGGCCTGCGGCTTTCAGAACCAGCAGGGGGGTGGGGGGAGTCTTAGTGATGAAGGTAAAGCTGCGGTCTGCGTAAACAGTGATGACAACAGGAATCTTGTAGCCTTCCATGTTGGTGGTACGGGCATTGAATTCCTTGATGAAAGCGGCGATGTTTACACCGTGCTGACCCAAAGCGGGGCCGACAGGGGGAGAAGCGGTTGCCTTAGCGGCAGGGATTTGCAGTTTAATAATACCTGTAACTTTCTGTGCCATAATAAGCACCTCCTGAATAAAATGTGGTAATGATGCGCAGTGCGCATTTCTTTCGGGGCGCGTGCCCCTCCCACGTTCCAACCGATAATCGGTTCGATGCGTTTACTGGGATACGACCTCAATTTGGTCAAGCTCAAACTCAACCGGGGTCTCACGGCCAAACATGGAAACAATCACGCTGACCGCATTCTTTTCGACCTCAATGCTCTCCACAACACCGGTGAAGGAACTCAAAGGACCGTCGAGAATCCGAACTGTATCGCCAACCTCATAATTGACGATGATTTCCTTCTTCTCAACACCCATTGCGTAAACCTCATCTTCGGTAAGGGGAGTGGGGTCGTTGCTGGATGTGCCCACAAATCCGGTAACACCGCGGACATTGCGGATCACATGCCATGTGTCATCGCTGTAAACCATCTTCACAAGGACATAACCGGGGTAAACCTTACGGTCATAGGTCTTGCTGACGCCGGAGTCTGTAATCTCAGTGACGGTTTCCATCGGAATGGAAATGGCCTGAATCACATCCTGCAGCTGACGGCTCTCAACGGTCTTTTCGATGGTGGCTTTTACTGTGTTTTCATATCCGGAATAGGTATGAACCACATACCACTTTGCAGCCTCTGCCATGGTCTTACCTTAGTGGGCGTGACCGTGGGTCAGACTGGAGACAGCATCAATCAAAGAAGTGATGCTGACATTCGCCACAAAGTCGAACAGCCAAACGAAAACGCCAACCACGAGAACGCATGCGATGACGATCAAGGTGTTCTTCAACACCTGTTTGGGGGTGGACCAAACGACCTTTTTCAGCTCGCTTTTCAGTTCGCGGAAGTATCTGCAAACTGCACCCCAGGCTCTTTTGAACCAATTTTGCTTCTTGTTTTCAGCCATCTTTTGCCTCTCCTTACTTGGTCTCGTTGTGAGTGGTGTGCTTTTTGCAGAATCTGCAATACTTGCTCATTTCGAGACGGTCAGGGTCGTTTTTCTTGTTTTTCATGGTGTTGTAGTTTCTTTGCTTGCACTCAGAACATCTCAAAGTGACTTTTACGCGCATTACGGCACCTCCTTAAATATTTGCCTCCCTGTATCACTCCGGCTAGAAAGATTTAGAAAGCGGACAACTACATTTCCGCCCCGGAGCTGAAAATGGGCACAAAACAATGCCCGTTTTTCACAGGTAGATACATTCTACCACAGCGTGCGCGTATAGTCAACAACTTTTTTGCCAAATTTTCGTATATTTTTACGGTAATTTCCGCTTTTTGTCCTGCGGTGAATAAAGGAAATATAGATTTGCATATTCTTTAACGGGAGGGATCATAGATGAACATGAAAAAGTGGAGTCCGTATATAATCAGTGCTTTAATTGCCCTAGTAATCGGCGGTTTGTCAGGCTTGCTTTCCGTTGAGGGGATGCAGATATACAGCAGCATGGTGAGCAAGCCACCGCTGACACCACCGGGGTGGCTTTTTGGTATTGTATGGACTGTGTTGTATATACTGATGGGCATCAGTGCGGCACGGATCTGGCTTTCTGACAACAGCTCCGCCAGGAGCAGAGGACTGAATTTGTATGTTGCGCAATTGGTGGTGAATTTCTTTTGGAGTCTGATCTTTTTCAATGCGCAGGCGTATGGCTTTGCACTCGTCTGGCTCCTTGTATTATTTGCCCTTGTGTTGCTTATGACTTTGCAGTTTTATAAGGTAGATAAAAGGGCTGCTGTATTGCAGATTCCTTATTTGCTTTGGCTGGCCTTTGCGGCATATCTGAATTTTGGCGTTTGGGTAATAAATTCGTAAAAAAGAAAGGCAATTTTGCCTTTCTTTTTTCTTGTTCATCCGCTATAATATAGAAAAAAGGAAAAGGGGAACTTACATGAAAAGAATTATGGGTATTGATTACGGTGATGCCCGCACCGGCATTGCCATTTCCGATTTGCTGTGCAGTATC